>DATANL010000001.1:0-2234 GCA_036266295.1 Pyrinomonadaceae bacterium
TGCGAACTTAAACGCCACGGCCAGCGCGCGGCGGCTGCGCAATTCGCAAACCCACGCGCCTGAATTGGTCGACGCGATCTCGGTTTAGTTATGGACGTAGAGGCAATCTTGAATGAAATCCGGAACCGGGTCGTGTCCGAAGGTCGCGCGCCTGAAGTGACCTCCGGCTCAGAACCGTCAAATGGTTTAGCGCCGCACTCAAACCAGAGTGAATCGTTGGCCAGAGTCTCTGCGCATCTCGCCGTCACCACGCGTGCATGGGATCGCCTGCCCCCGGTATTCACCAATCGTCATGGCACCTTCGCGCGCCTCGAACTTTGGCTCAAACGAGCGAGCAAGCCATTGACGCGTTGGTTTACCTGGGAGCAGATCAATTTCAATCGTGCCATCAAGGACGCCTTAACGGACGTGGTCGACATTCTGAAAGCCGACGCGCAGGAATTGGCTATGCTGCGTGCGCAATTGGCACACGAAGCAAAAGAACGGCGTGAAGTTGAGATGCGCCTCGACGCAATTTTGACGCGCGTAACCGAAATCGGCGAAATCGTTACCGGTCTGACTGAGGCTGGGTCCAGGTTCGAGTCACAGCAGTCGCACCTGGCCAATCAAGTAATCGATCTCGCGGCGCAGTTGCGGACTGAAGATCAGCAAATGAAAACGCAACAGAGCCAGGACGTCGATAAGCGCCTGGCGGAGCTCGCAGCGGAACTCAAAGAGGAACAGCGAGTGTGTTTCCGGCAGCTCTCATTAGAGGCAACCGAGTCGGCCGTGCTTGAAGATCGCGCGCGCCGCGAATTGTTGACGCGCCTGGAAAAGTTGGAAGAGTCGCTGAAGGCCCTGCCGCCCGCATAAAGCTTGATGTCGAACGCAGAGGACAACCTGTACTCCCGGGCCGGCGTCGGCGACGTGCGCGATTTCTATCGCACCAAATTTGTCTCGGATGAAGTACTGGACGCGCGCTACTTCAAAGCACTGGATCGTTTTGATATTCGCTTCGCCCGCACGATGTGGGTCTATGACAACGTGCGCGCGGGCTCAACGGTGCTCGACCTGGGTTGCGGCGCCGGCATGCTCGCGCTGCTGAAGCGTAAGGGCGTGACCCTGACCGGCGTTGACCTGTCGGCGGAATGCGCGTCGGCCGCCCGCCGTAATGGTTATGACTTCACCGCCGCCAACGCCCTGGCGCAGCTGCCGTTTCGCGATCACTCGTTTGATTATGTTGTGAGTCTCGATGTGATCGGCCACATCGGTTTTGAAGAAAAGGATGCGGTGTTGGCCGAGATAAAGCGAGTGCTGCGACCTGACGGCGTCACCCTGCACGGCATCGAGTGCACCGACCACGCGACGCGCAAGAACTACGACGAAATGACCGCCGATGAATTGCGCGCCTTTGTCGACGTTGACGGCCATGTCGGTCTGGAAGAAGAACAGGAGCACGGACAGCGTTTCTTAAAATTCTTCCAGCATGTCGCCTGGGAGCCACGCTACACGCTTAACCTCAGCAGCGAGGAATTCATCAAACAAGCAGACAGGTACGGCCTCGATTTCGACGAAGACTTTCTCGAATATCTGCGGGGTCTGTCGTTCAAAGAACGACGCGCGTTCGACATGGCGATGGGCTATGTGTTTGGAAAGATCTCGGATCTGAATCTGTCTTTGCCGAAGAGCGGGCTCTACGTTTTCTTGAAGGCGTCGAATGTTCCGCTGGGCCATTTTTATAACGAGCATCGCGATCGCAGCGCGTTGTCTTCGGGCGACGGACCGCTCACTGCCGCCGCGTGTCTGGATCGAGACCCCCAAACCGTTTTTGACGACGGGTGGTACGAACCGAATCTGTTGCCGCCGGTCGCGCGCTGGATGGGCCGGCAAGCCCGGGTGCGCTTTAATGCGGATCGCGTGGCAGGAATCGGTCTGGATCTGGCGACCCACATGCCCGATGTGGGCGAGCGACCGCTGGCAATCGACTTCATTCTGAACGGCGAGATGTTGACGACTCTCAAAATTGGTCGCAACACCTGGGTGCACGTAAATCTGGTTGTCCCTGAGCGCGTGACTATCGAATCAGCCGGTAAATACGAATTGGAAATTCGCGCGGATAGGACCTGGCAGCCGCGGCCATTAGATAATGCGAACCGCGACGATCGTGAGATTTCGATCGCAGTTTGCAACATCGAAATCAAAAAGTGTGAGCGAGAACCGCGAAAGATATTAACCACAGAGGACACAGAGGAAAA
>DATANL010000002.1:0-3314 GCA_036266295.1 Pyrinomonadaceae bacterium
GATCCGATACTTCCGCCAATCCTTGTAGTCGAAGTGCCACCACTCGGCCTCGTAGACCGTGAAGCCTTCACCTTCCATCACTGCGCGCAACAGCGCTCGATGCCAACGCTGCAAAGATGTACCGCCGGGATAGTCGGGATAGGCGCGGTCGGTCGTCTCGTCGTAAGTGCTGACCATTTGAATCGGCTGTCCGGTGTGCAAATCATAAAGCGTCAGGTCAACGGCGCAACCACGATTATGACGTGAGCCTTTCGCGGGGTCGGCGACAAATACTTTCTTATCGTCGGGCGTCGCGTCCCAGAAAACTTTCGTCACGTACCAGGGACGATAAGCGTCGTGAATCAGCAACCCGTAACCGAATTGATGCAGCTTTGTACTCGCGCGCACGACAGCTTCGGCCGCCGGCCTTTGCATGAACGCGCGAGGTTGCGAATAGAAGACCGTGCCGAGAAAGTTGTTGGTTGTGGCGTAACGTATCTCGAGCCGGATTGATCGGTCGAGCTTCTTCAGCTCGACCAGGTCAGTCGGAAGAAACTCACCGTCTTCTTTCGGCGGTTGCGCGGCGTGGGCTTCCTTCATCAATTCAGGGACGGGCCGCAGCGGCTTCACGTGAAGTTGATTTCCGGTTTCAGGCTCGATCTTGCGGCGCGCGTATGACGTTCCGTCGAACTTAAGCGTGGTTCCGCGGCCACTCGCATCGCGGGTGAACACGGCGCGTTCCGCTTTGCGCGGTCCAGCGATCACATCGAACGCGTTGCGCGATAGTTCGCGGAGCGAGATCTCCTGGCGATTGTGCAACAGGAACAAGCTGCCGGTTCGCTCAACGACCATCACAACCGAGTCGTCGGGTCCGTACTCGCCGATCAGGCCAAGCCAACGCGTCGGGGCCGGGGACGGCTTCGGCCCAACCTTCGCGCTGATCGTGCTTGTGTCGGCAAGTTGTGACGTCGCATTTACGAAGGAAAGCAGGCATGCAAAAACGACCGCAAGCAAAATTCTGAGACGACGATCTGTCCGCAAGTTCATAAGTTTCATCATTGGGCCACCGATTATACTCTTTGCGTGGAGCGTTGTGCTTGAGGCCGTTCGGTCACGATGCTAAAGTGTGCCGCCTGAGATTCTAACCGTTTACATATCGACGTCGCCCGATGCCCCTTGAACGAATAAAAAGGCTCGTACTTGCTGCGACCATTGTCGGATTGGTGTGCTTATGCGCGGGCGCGCAGGATCTCGACAATGTCACGCTGAGCGGTAAGGTTACCGATCAGAATGGCGCAGTAATTCCTGGTGCAACGGTGACCGTTAGTCAGGAGAACGCCAAGGCTGAACGTACCACTGTGACCGACGGCGACGGCAATTACAAAATCATTCAATTGTCGCCTGGCAAGTACAACCTCAAGGCGCAGGCGCAGAGCTTTCAGCCGACACACTTGCCTGGTCTGGAGTTTGTTGCTGGCAGAAATGCACAAATCGACCTGACATTGTTTCCGCCCGGCATGATGGTCGATCCGATCGTCGTAACGACTGAAGACATCTCACCGGTGGACGTCACGCGCACTGTGGTCGGCGGCACCGTCAAGACGCGCGAGATTGAGAATCTGCCGGTTGCGTCACGCTCGCCGCTCGATTTGAGCTTCACGATGGGCGGCGTGGCCGAAGAGCCTTTGTCGGTCCGCGATTTGGCGACTGATGCTTCCGCGCGCACGACGCCGGAAGAAGCAGGCAATTTTTCGATCTCAGGTGGCACGGCTTATTCGAACAACATCACGATCGACGGCCTGGATAACAACGACGATCGATCAGCGAAAGAACGTTTCACGCCATCGATTGATGCGGTTGACGAAGTTCAAATTATCCGCAATCAATTTGCCGCCGAGTACGGTCGCGCGTCGGGGGGACGCATCAACCTGCGCACACGCGGCGGCGCGAACAAGTTTCGCGGCCGGGCCTATTACTTCTTTCGAGATGAAGCGCTGGATGCCAACAGTTGGAAGAACAACACGCTCGGGATCAAGCGGCTGCCGCTGCAGGAGCACGATCCCGGATTCACATTCAGCGGACCGGTCATCATTCCGCACGTCTTTAACGGACGCAATCGCACCTTCTTTTTCACTTCGTACGAGTACGACACGTTTCTCGAATCAACTCTGATCGACACGCTCGTGCCGTTCGATCAGAATCCGCTCTTTCCACTACCGCCGCCGACGAACGTGAGTTTGAAGCGCGCTGAGAATCCTTCCGCGCCGGCACTGTCGGCGACGAACGGGATTGCGCCTTTCATTTCGTCGGTCAGTACGCCGCAGCGCAACCACATTTTCACGGCACGGGCGGATCAAAAATGGACGAAGCTGCACGACGGCGCGTTTCTGTTTCAGTTTGGCCGTTTGAATAATCTCCGCCAATTCGGCGGCGGCGATCGTCTGGCCGAGGCTCTGGTGGGCAAGTCGCGCAACACTGAAGCGATCGCGTATTCCGATAATTTGGTGCTTTCGTCGAAGGCTGTGGCCCAGACGCGATTTCAATTTTCGCGGCTGACACCCACGGTGGCCGCGGTCGGCGGCGCCGCGAAGCCAGTCGTGCTCATCGACATCAACGATTCCGCAGCGCTGAATTCGGGGACCCTGATCGCGGGCACGTCGACAACCGGAGCGACCGATCGCAAAGAGAGCCGCTTTCAATTTCAGGAAATTTTCGCGTACGTGCGCGGCACGCATTCGCTTAAATTCGGCGGCGATGTACAGCGCATCAAGTCAACCTTCATCGATCTTTCGGATGCGACGGGGACCTGGAACTTCGACAGCGCCGGTGATTTTCTGGCCAACATTCCCAGCCGGTTTCGGCAGAACTTTCTGACGACTTCGACGCAGCACAACACCTACGCCGGCGTTTTTGCGCAGGATGAATGGCGACTGAACCCTAACCTTTTGCTGAGTTACGGCCTGCGTTATGAAAATGAAAACATCGTCAAGGACACGAACAATTTTGGTCCGCGCCTGGCGATTGCTTACGATCCGTTCAAGAGCGGCAAGACCGTGATTCGCGCCGGCGCCGGCATCTTTTACAACCGCGCGCTGCTCAGAACGATCGACGACTTCACCACGGGCGCGCAGCAATTATTCCTCGATACGAACGCGCTAACCGATCCGGCGACCGGGAAAGTGATGACCGACGCGCAGCGCCGCGCCTTCATCGCGACGAATTTGAAATTCCCGACGACGCTGACCGCCGATTCGCCATTGGTCAAACAGTTCGCAGTGGGGAACAGCGGTACCTCGAGCGCCGGCAGCGTTCTGCGCCGGCTCGATCCGACGCTG
>DATANL010000003.1:0-4560 GCA_036266295.1 Pyrinomonadaceae bacterium
TTGCTTATCCAGTAATTTCAAGTGATATGAGGCATCCTCCCACCCAACAACGAAGCGGCTGATCGGATCCAACTGCGCTATGTATTCATCACGCATAGAAATTACATAACGTATTGGCAGGCTTGTTTTTTCATCGGCAACGGCGGCGCCGATTGGACTTGCCAAAGACGATATTTCTCTAGAGCACAGGTTTTGAAGCTGTTTGAAGAGTTCCCACCGCAGCTTCCAATCCGGAAGTTCGCCGAGTTTTTCAGATCCGGTCGCGCCCGGATCAATAAACCGCGTGAAGACCTCTTCAAACTGATCAAGGATCACTACCAATCCGAACCGCGTTCTGTGCCGGCCGTAGGTTTCGACCAAATGCTCGAAGAACACCCGGAGATCCCTTCCAGGGACCCTCAGTTCATTGAGCAGCTTGTCGTGCGATGATATAAACGCCTCGTCACCAAAGATGTCCATCAACTCGCGGATCCGGGTGCCGCTCGTGATTGTGGTCTTAGGACTCGACGTCGTTTGGAGAGCCTGTATCACCGCAGCGACGTGTTCTTCCAATACGTCAACCTCGATGCAGGAACGCAAAAGGCGGCAGAAGTAGGGATCTGAAATAGCAAGCTCCGGGACTTTTCGATCAGATCTGACCGCCAACTTCACCTGCCGAACTAGCGTTCGTCGGAGGGGATTGCTTATATCGAGACAATCGTAGAGACTCAGCAATTCCTCAAGAGTTAAAGCGTCATTACCGGGAGCTAAATTTCGCCACGCCCTTTCGATTGCAAATTGCTCAGACGCCGGGCTGGGCAAGATGTACTGAAAAGTAGCTGCTCGAATGGACTCGATAGGATCGTTTTGCGGGAGAATGCGAAAAGCATTCCAACCGCGAGTTTCCAAGCCGGGAATGATGCGCGCATTGAGGAGCGAGGTTTTACCAGCGCCCGACTGGGCGTGCAGAAGAGTGAAGCGAGATGCGAGAATTCTGGCAATTACCTGGTCTGTTTCGTCGTCGCGGCCGAAGAAAAGCTCGGCATCTTCGACTTGATAGCTTTCCGGGCCTTTATAAGGCTTGGCGGCAGCACCAATGGGATCGGTTTGGTCATTCACGGTTTAAGTCTCAGCTCGATCATGGCTCGTTCATAGAGCCGGCGGAGAAATTCGTCGCACGGTTCTTCGATCGCCGTTATGCTCATCTGCCGTATACCAGCTTCCTTAATCTTGTCCCAGATTCCCCACTCCATTCTTCGATAGGCATCTTGCGCGAACCGCTTGGGAGGCAACTGCACGGCATAGCGTCGATCATTTTCCATCTGCAGCGCATCACGCAGTAGAGTGAAATACGTTAGTCTAAAATCCGGATCCATGAACCACAGTCCGAGGAACAAAATCGTACTGTTGCGAATCGTAGAGGTTAGTTCTTCGGGCAGCGCTTTGAACTGAATCACGTTCCTCGCAAATTCGAAGTGATGCAGCGTAGAGATAACGCAACTGCCCTCGACGTCCTGAGAGCCCAGGAACTTATAGAGAATTGGTTGGGTCAAATTGCTGAACTTAACAACGCCTGAGGTGTCGCCTCTCCCCGCGCGGTCCGCCGCCATTGCGTCTCTTCCACAATTTGCTATGAGATGATCGATTTCGTCGAAATTATCCATCCGAGCCTGCTGCAAATCACCTAACTGATTCGCTAGCTGAATCGTCTGATCGCCGATTAATTGGACCTGGCGATATTCGCTTACGTCGATTCGCTGTCCTGAACGGTATTGAACAATCCGGGTGAATGACAAACCCGCCCGCAACAGCGCGCGCTCGGCCATCAGGTCCAAATTTGTTGTCACGACTAGCTGCGGGCTACCACTCCCCGTTCTTCGCGGCGGCCGCGTTGACAAAAGCTTCAAAAGCTTGGCTAGCAGATCATGAGTTTGGGGGAATACTTTGGATCCCTGTGCCGTCCGGCCGACGACCTTCTTTTCCAAAATCCGGTCACCAGATCTTATTCCGTAATACAACCCTGCCACATCGACGGGAGGTAACAGTTCGCGGTAATCCGCCTGGATAATTTTAAGTTCGGTGAGCAAGTCTCGAGCTATGTCACTGGCTTGTGCGGGTGACGGAGTGCTCCCAAAGGAAGCGCCAGGGCCCAGAAAAAATGTCACGTTCTGAGACTTGAGAATCTCTACTAGATCACCTATAGCTTCGTCAGCAAGCGATGGCTGGAATGTATCTTGATCAGATTCATCAACGGTTGAATCTACTGATTTCTTACGTTCGGGCTTGACTCCGGTTATACCCCAGCGAAGATTGTAGAATTCATTGTCGTTGTCGAGGCCGCGGCTAAAATCTATATAGCGCTCATTGAGCAAGAACGACGGCAGGGCCAGCCGCACCTCTTCGCTGATGCTCGGAAGGAACACAGGAATGACCCGTATACCATGCCTTAATTGGCTCTGGATCGCTGCTTCAACTTCCGGCGTCTGCCACGGCCCCAGACTGAAATCACTTATGAAAACTGCCACGGACCTACTGCTGCGCATCGCCTGATCAATGTTCCTGAGCACTGAGGTTCCCGGCATGATTTCGTCGACATCGAACCAAACTCTAATCCCATACTCCCCCAATTTACCGGCAACGTGCTCGACGCTTGGACGGTCTTTTGAGTTATAGCTGAGAAAAACGTCGTATTGAGGATCCATCTTCGATCTCTATAAACGTCCCTGCGGCAAACGACTTCGCCGCTCGGCGGTCATGAACTTCGAATGGTAATAGTCATCCGTCTTGCTGATCTTGCAGCTAGTGCAAGGCATACCCTGCTTGTTTTCCGGATGTGCGTTTTCGTCGCGCCGCGCGAGGTAATCAAACACTAAGGCGAGCAAGCTGTTGGTCCTTAAATAATGCTCCCAAGCAAAACCGATCGAAGACCTGATAAACCCTCTACGACTGCGAGCGGATTTCCTAATCGATACTTTCAGTAGATTCTTGTTCTAGCGGGAGCGAGAGTCGTCTCGGGTAGTAAGAACGTGTTCTTACTGCGGAGCTGAGGCACGCCCGCCTAGAAAATCTGGGCCCAATTGGCGCGCAAGTATAACTCGAAAGCGCCACTCGATTACAAGCTTTTTGCCGACATTCAGGGAATGATATGAGATGTCAATCCAGTCGACTAACAATCGGTCGCCATAGGCCTTCGATTGTGCGATTCTCGCGAGGCCTGCGATGCGGCCGATGACTTCGAGCGGCGTTCACGGGTAGACCAGCCGTTGACGGGGGTTAATCGTCTCCTCTTCATCAATTAGAGCTAAAGCTGATTCGTAAGCACGCTTAAGCGTGCTTAGGTTCGATGGTGTTGCTCACCCAGCGCTACAAGCGCTGGTCTGAGAACCCCATGGGCAAGCCGCGTGAACGCGGCCCGTTTGGGTCAACGCATCTCCGCAGTCGATTCAGGGTTAGGCGCTTCGATTCTGCGACTCGCCTGCAAAGTTGAGACACGCATTGCGAGGCCCGAAGGGCCGTCATTCAATAGCCGCGACCGTGAGGTCGTGGTGAGGGATTGCGAATGATTGAAGAGGTCCGAAGGACCGGCATGTATGCTTCGCACCCTCACCCAATCCTCTCCAGACGGAGAGGCGAAACATGTCGGCCCTTCGGGCCTCGGATGCTTTTATTGAAACGTTTACCCCGACCTGACGGTCGGGGCTATTACATCTCGGCGCTTCGCGCCTCGGCGGAACAGCTGCTAATTCTGAAGTTCGCGCACGTGGCGCCGGATGGTTTCGCCCAGGGTGTCGAGGTTGTAACCGCCTTCCATGCACGACACGACGCGCCCGCCGCAGGCTTCGTTGGCCCAGTCTTTCACCACGCGCGTCATTTGGACGAAGTCCTGATCCTCCAACAACAGTTGGCCCAGCGGATCGGAGTTATGCGCGTCAAAGCCGGCCGAGATAATCACCAGGTCCGGAGTGAATGATGAGGCCATCTCTTCAATCGCGGCGTCAAACGCGCGCCGCTGATCGGAGGTCGGCGTCATCGCGCGCAGAGGCACATTCAGAGTGTACCCGCGCCCACGTCCCTGCCCCGTCTCGGCGCGCGAACCAGTACCCGGATACCAGGGGTATTGATGCATTGAAAAATAGAACACGGAAGGATCGTCGTAAAAGATTCCCTGCGTGCCGTTGCCGTGATGCACATCCCAGTCGAGGATGGCCACCCGCTCGATCTCTTTGAAAGTCTTCTGGGCGTAACGCGCGGCGACGCCGACGTTGTTGAAGAGGCAAAAGCCCATCGCGCGATCGGGCGTGGCGTGATGGCCCGGCGGGCGCAC
This sequence comes from Pyrinomonadaceae bacterium, assembly GCA_036266295.1. GTDB lineage: Bacteria > Acidobacteriota > Blastocatellia > Pyrinomonadales > Pyrinomonadaceae > UBA11740. Next base: position 4,304 of record DATANL010000003.1, read on the forward strand.
CGGCACAAACGCATTGTTGGCCGCGCCTTCCATGATGGCATCGATCGCACGGCACGCGGCCCCGGCGCCGCGCATCGCGGCTTCGAAAGATGCGCCGGAAATCATCGTGTCCGCATCGAGATAGCCGCGGCCTTCACGCACGGCTTCTTCGACGTGCTTGAAATGTTGGGGCGTGTGACAGGCTTGAATGTCGCTGCGGCGCGCTTCGTCGGCTTCGATCTCGATGACGTTGGCCCAGAGATCTTGGTCGCCGCGCA
>DATANL010000004.1:0-5301 GCA_036266295.1 Pyrinomonadaceae bacterium
GCCCGGCAATCGATCCTTCCTTGGTCACATGGCCAATCAGGAACACCGGCACGCCGCGTTGCTTGGCCAGCAAAAGAAACTGCGCCGCCACCTCGCGAATCTGTGAAATCGATCCCGGCGCCGACTCGATTTCAGTCGAAAAGGTCGTCTGAATTGAATCGACGATTACCGCAGCCGGTTTCACCCGCTCGATCTCGCGTTGAATATTTTCGAGATTGGTTTCCGGCAACAGCAGCAGGTTGGCGGCTTTGACTCCCAAACGCTCGCCGCGAAGTTTTATTTGCCGTTCAGATTCTTCGCCGGAAATGTAAAGCACCTTCGCGCCACTCGTGCTCAGCTTTTCCGCCACCTGCAACAGCAGAGTGCTCTTGCCGATCCCCGGATCTCCTCCGAGCAGCACCAGAGTGCCGGGCACAATTCCGCCGCCGAGTACGCGATCGAATTCAGTCACGCCGGACGAGATGCGTGTGTCATCCTGCGATTCGATTTCCTCATAAGCGACCGCCTTCACTTCGCGCAGACGAAAACCGTCGCGACCCGCGCCTTTCTTCGTCTTGACGACGCGCTCTTCGACCAGCGAGTTCCACTCGCCGCACTCGGGACACTTGCCCAACCACTTGCGCGATTCGTAGCCGCAGTTCTGGCAAAGAAAGACTGTGTTCGCGCCCTTGGTCATTTGTACACGTACTGGGTGAAGTGAGGATCTTCGGTGAGTTTCTTGTCTTTCAGAAACGTCCACGCCGTCTCGTTAATCTTTGGCGCCAGGTCGTAGTACCAGTGATCATGGCCTTTCATTTCGATCAGATCGACGGTGAATCCATTGCTGACGAGCAGGTCGCGCGTGGCCCGCACCGCAGTCAGTGGGAAGTTGGGATCGACGGTGCCCACCGCGATCTGAAATGGAATTTTGCGCGTCGCCGCGGCGACCGCGGCTTTGTCATTCGCGCGCAAAGCTCCGGCGTGAATTGCGACGGCCGCAAAATATTGAGACTCGAACAGTCCCATGTAAAGCGCAAACGTCGCTCCGCCGGAATGACCGAAGACGTACATGCGGCGCTGGTCAATCGGATAATTTGCGGTCACCTGGGTGATCACGTCATGCAGCAAGTCCGGTCCGTCTTCGGGAGTAAACCAACCTTCCGGCTTGATGGCATCCGGCGCAACCAGCACGATTCCCTGCTTGACGCCAATATCCTTCCACTTGTCCATCAAAGACTGGCCGTTGCGACCCGAACCGTGGAGCAGCAGAAGCAACGGCGCCGGGTTCGCGGCGGTCAGGCCTTCGGGAACCATCAGGTAGTAAGTTCGCTTCTGGCCGTGAGACTCGACCGTGTTCTTATTAACCTTCTGCGCGTGTCCGGATATGACGAGTCCGCAACACAAGACCACGCCGGCGAAGATCGAACGAAGATTCATGATTATCAAAGGAGCACTTTCACATTTTCCGTGGGACGCCCCAGGACTGCGCGTTCACCGCGCTCGACGATCGGACGTTGGATTAGATCCGGGTGCTGGACCATCAGCGAGATGATCTCGCTATCGCTCAAATCCTTCTTGCCGATCTCCAGTTCGCGATAGATCGATTCTCCGGTGCGCAGTAATTCACGCGGACTTATTCCCATCTTCTTAATCAGCGCGCGCAGTCGCTTCTCGCTGAGTGGCTCGAGATAGTAATTGACTTTTTCGAAATCAACGCCGCTCTCGCGGAGCAGCTTGTCCATCTCGCGACACTTGGTGCAAGTTGGCTTTTCGTAGACAGTAATTTTGTCAGACATATTTATAAGTTAAGCACAGACGACTTCAGAAACCCGACCGTGAGAGAGGGTGCCGGCTAATTAACGTCTGGCCACCTCGTTAGGGTGTTGCACCCTCCCTGACGGTCGGATTTCTGCTTACGGGAAGAAACCCGACCGTGAGGGAGGGTGCCGACCAATTAACGTCTGGCCACCTCGTTAGGGTGTTGCACCCTCCCTTACGGTCGGGTTTCTGCTTACGGGAAAATCCCCCGCACGCGCGTAGCTTCCGCCACGCGATCAATCGCCAGGATATAAGCGCCCGTCCGTAAATCGGTGCCGTAGTGTTTGGCTTTCTCGTGCACCTCGTGAAATGCCTTGCCGATCGTAGCTTCGAGCGTCTGGTTGATGCGGTCCTCGCTCCAGAAGAACGAATATTGATCCTGCACCCATTCGTAGTAGCTGACCGTCACGCCGCCGGCGTTGGCCAGGATGTCAGGAATCAACAGCACGCCGTTGTCCTCGAGCACTCGATCCGCCCCCGGCGTCGTCGGCCCGTTCGCCAACTCGGCGATGATCTTGGCCTTCACGTTTCCGACATTCTTGAGCGTGATGCTGTTCTCTAAAGCCGACGGACAAAGAATGTCGCAATCGACTTCCAGGACTTCGTCCGGTTCGATCTCTTTCGGTCCCTGAAATCCGCGCAGCGATCCCGTCTCCTCTTTATGCTTGAGCGCCCCGCGCACATAGATTCCTTCTTCGGCATACAAGCCGCTCTTTGAATCGCAGATCGCCACCACCTTGGCTTCATCCATCGCCACCAGTTTGGTGATGATCGAGCCGGCATTGCCAAAGCCCTGTACGGCCACGCGCGCGTTCTTCAGCTCCATGCCCTTCACTTTGCAGGCTTCGCGCAAGGCGTAGAGCGCGCCGCGCGCAGTCGCTTCATGACGCCCTTGCGATCCACCTAACGCCAGCGGCTTGCCGGTTACGACGCCCAGCTCGGTATGTCCATGAACCATCGAAATGGTGTCCATGATCCAGGCCATCGTCTGCGAGTCGGTGTAAACGTCCGGCGCGGGAATGTCTCGGTCGGGTCCGATGATCGGCGCAATCTCGAATGCGTAGCGCCGCGTCAGTCGTTCGAGTTCACCGCGCGACATGCTCTTCGGATCGCAGACGACGCCACCCTTGCCGCCACCATACGGAATGCCGACGGTCGCGCATTTCCAGGTCATCCACGACGCCAACGCCTTCACTTCATCGAGCGAAACGTTCGGATGGTAGCGGATGCCGCCCTTCGCCGGACCACGCGCGATGTTGTGTTGCACGCGATAGCCTTCGAAGACTTTCGTCTCGCCACCGTCCATGCGCACCGGAATCGAAACGATCAATTGGCGTTTGGCGTGGCGCAGAACGCTGCGCATGGACTCTTCCAATTCGAGGTAATCTGCTGCGCGATCAAACTGGGCCTTGGCAATCTCAAACGGATTGAGTTCTTCGCTGGGGGCTGCTGCTGACATGATTCTCCCTCCCTGGAGATGACGGGTTTTAAGGCGGCGGTATCCTAGTCGAAAGCCTGGAAACACACAAACCTCGAAGTCCTGATGATTTACTACCTGGCGACATTTACTACCCGGTCGTTTAGACGCCGGACTTGTCCGGCACGCGCCGGACGCACAAGTGCGGCATCTAAACGGTGCGAGCTTTTTCATCTACCACCTCGCGCGCGCCTGTAAAAATTAACAGTTTCACGCTGCAAACGAGACGTCTCTAATAGCGAAAGCCCTTGGGGAAACGTGTGACTGGAAACGTATTGGATCGGAGGCCATTGTGATTCCTGCAAAATTGCATGAGAGACGTAACGTGAATTTGACGAGTGCAAATGGTATTCGTCTCCTGCTTATGCTCCTGCTGATGTTGACTGTGGCTGATACGGCGATGGCCCAGCGAGCCGGAACCGCACCAGCTCAAAATCCACTCGACAGCTGGAATGACTCAGTCGACGCCCTGGTGGCCAAGGTGTGGCCCAGCGTCGTGCAGATTCTGGTCAGCAGTTACGGCCCACGTGAAGAGGGTGAGCGCGGCAATGCGAACGTCGTCCTGGGCCGCCAACGATCGGTGGGCTCAGGCTTCGCTATCGATGCCGACGGCTACATCATGACGAATGCGCATGTCGTAAACGGCGCGCAGCGCATCCAGGTCGTAATATCTCCGCCCGACGCGAACGGCAGCCTGACATCAGCGTTATCGGGCAGGACGAAGACGGTGCCGGCCCGGATCGTCGGCGTGGCGAGTGAGTTGGATCTCGCGCTGCTCAAAGTTGAAGCGAAGTTGCCCGCACTTCCGCTGGCCACATACACGAAAGTTCGGCAGGGCGAAATCGTGTTCGCCTTCGGGAGTCCCGGCGGACTGCGCAACACGATCACGCGCGGAATTATCTCGTCAGTCGCGCGCCAAACCGATCCAGATTCGCCTCTGATCTATATACAGACTGATGCTTCGATTAACCCGGGCAACTCAGGTGGGCCATTGGTGAACTCGAGAGGCGAGGTAGTCGGCGTCAACACTTTCATCCTGTCCCAGTCAGGCGGCAGTGAAGGTCTCAACTTTGCAGTCCCCTGCGCCACCGCGCGGACGGTCTTCAAGCAGCTGCAAAAGTACGGACAACTGCGGCGCCAGGAAATCGGTGTCAATCTGCAAACCATTACGCCGACGATGGCTGCCAGTCTCGGGCTCGCGCGCGACTATGGCGTGATCGTGTCTGACGTTCTTCCCGGCAGTCCGGCACAGGCGATGGGCGTGCAGACCGGCGACATTCTCGTTTCGATGGATGGCCAACCGGCCGACAACCTGCCGACCGTCAGTTATTTCTTCCGCCTGCGCGACACGGCCGAGAGCGTGAAGCTGGTCGTGCTCAGAGGCACAACGCAGCAGACGCTCAACGTTCCCGCCGTAGAAATCAAGACTGAGTTGGACGACGTTCAGGGCACCGCTGATCCGGAAAAAAATCTGGTGCAGCCGCTCGGCATCCTGGGAATTGAAATCGATCGAAAGATCGCCGCGATGGCCAAAGGCTTGCGCGATGCCTACGGGATCATTGTCGCCGCCAAAGCCGCCGGAGCTGCCAGCGAAGTCCCGCTGGCCGTCGGCGACGTGATTCGCAATCTAAACGGCAAGCAGATGACGAGCCTGGAAATGCTGCGATCAAATCTGCGCACGCTGGCGCCGGGCGCACCCGTCACTCTGCAGATCCAACGCGACGGAAGATTGATGTACGTCTCGTTCACGTTGGATTGATGTCCCTACCCTCTCCCGGTGAGGGCCGAGCCAACGGGGCGATGCTTTTGTGTTGAGTGAGTGAGAGATGAACTCGCTTGTGCGAATTCATCTCTCACTCACTCTTTCCTTCTTCAAGCAATAGGATGCCCCGATAGGCCTGCATCCCCATCCCTTCTCCCATCGGGAGAAGCGAGATGTCTTTCGCCTGGAACAACTTTTCAAATCCGCTGTCTAACCTTCCTAGCTTCTCGACCCGAATGGCACCGGCAACAGGAGGAGCTAAGAT
>DATANL010000005.1:0-7901 GCA_036266295.1 Pyrinomonadaceae bacterium
GGTCTCTATCGCATCGACAACGCGGACGGCGCGGCCACGCTGAATGGGCCAATCAATCCAACCATCACGCTCAACGGGCTGACTTATCAGATTTTCCAGGGACGTTCGATTACGAAAATCCTCGTGCATCCCGCCGATGCCGGAACCATCTGGGTATCAACGGCGCGTGGCGTCGGCGGCAGCGGCGCGAGCGCTTTGGGCAGCACCTTTCCGCCGCTGGCGACAAGGGGCGTCTATCGATCGAGCAACGCGACTACCGGCAGTCCCACATTTCAAAAGCTGTTGGTGAACACCGATGCGAGCGTCGATTCGCCCGGCTCGGGTAATGCGGATATTTCGGACATGGTGATGGAGCCCGGCAATCCTGACAACATTCTGGTCGGCGCGATCGGAACAACGTCCGGGTTTGGCGGCGTCTATCGAACCACCAACGGCACCGCCGCGGCGCCGGCGTTCACTCAAGTCTACGCGGCATCGACAAGTGGACCACCGGCAGCAACCACCGGCATACGCATCCAATTGGCGATTAATAAAGTCGGGTCGGTGGTGACGGCGTATGCTGCGACCAGCGAGACTCCGACTAACACGAGTGGCTGTAACACGGCTAATTCGGGCGCGATTCATAAACAAGTCGATCCCTTCAACAGCAGTGCGACCTGGTCGCCGCAACTGACCGGTGGTGGCGGATTCTGTTCGGGGCAATGTTTCTATGACATGCCGATCGCGGTGGATCCGGGCGACGCGAATCTCGTTTACATCGGTGGACAGTCTTCGTCCACGTGCGGCCGTCTGGTAGGAAAATCGACGGATGGCGGCAACACCTTTGCGGCAAACAGCAGTGGCCTGCACGCAGACGATCACTCTCTGGTGTTCGACGGGGCCGGCAATATCTACACCGGCAATGACGGCGGTGTCTGGAAAGGTCCGGTTAATGGCACCTCGCCGACGGTTTGGACCAACCTCAACAGTTCGCCGCTCAACACGCTGCAATTCGAAAGCATTGCGGTCCATCCGACCGACCAGTTCCTGATGATTGGCGGCACACAGGACAACGGGACTGAGGTCCAGCAGACTTCATCCGGAAATTGGCGACGCGCCGAAAGCGGTGACGGCGGTTACTCTTTGATCGATCAAAGCTCGACGAATACCACGGACGTGACGATGTATCACACGTTCTTTAATAACACTTCGCAGATCGGATTTGATCGCATTTTCAAAACTGCCTGCTTGCCAACCGCTGCCAACCCCTCAGTTTTTGATTCATGGCCGGTACGCGGCAGAGGTTTTGGGCCGGCGGATCCAACGCCAGTGCCCTGCGACGGCAATACTCCGCTGGTGCAGGACAACGGCCTGGTCTTGCCGAGCAGTTCCGGCAGCATTCTGTTCTATGCGCCGATGGCGCTCGGTCCCGGCTCGCCCAACACCGTGTATTTCGGAGCCGATCGTTTGTATCGTTCGAATGATCGCGGCGACACCATGGTAACCGTCAGTCAGTCGCCGCTGGTCCCGACGGGTTGCGGAAACGGCGGAAGTTTCCCGTGTCCCATCAGCACGATCGCCATCTGGAAGGGCGGCGACAATCTTCGCATCGCTGGCATGCAGACCGGGCAGGTGTTTGCCACTTCAACCGGCTCGTCTACGCTGGTCAATATTACGCCGCCGCTGCCGGCCAACCCTGCCGGTGGCATCAATAAATTCATCGGCCGCGCGGCGATCGATCAGAACAACAAGAACGTGGCCTATGTCACGCTCTCTTACTATGCGCCGGCCGGGCAGGGAATTTGGAAGATTACGAATTTCAACGCGGCGGCGGGCTCGTCGCCGGCAGCGGCAGTTTGGCAGGCCGCGGGCAGCGGCATTCCGAGCGTGCCCATCAATGCTTTTGCCATCGACCCGCTCAACTCGAACAATCTCTACGCCGGCACGGACATCGGCGTGTACTTCTCGGCCGATGCCGGCGCCAGTTGGAGTCCATTCGGCTCAGGCCTGCCGCGAGTCGCGGTGTTTGACTTGCAGATTCAGCCGACCAGCCGCATTTTGCGCGCGGGCACACACGGTCGCGGCATTTGGGAGACGGCCCTGGCCAATCCCGCCCCGTCGACAATCCAGTTTCAGACCAGCTCGACTTCGATTACCGAAGGAACGGGCAGTCAAACGATTGACGCGTTCGTCACGGTCACGCGTTCCGGCGACACGACGTTTCCCGCAACTGTAAATTACGCGACGGCGGATTCGTCGGGAGCCAATGGTTGCAACATCACTAATGGCGCGGCGTCGTCGCGATGCGATTACATCGCCACGTCAGGCACACTGAATTTCGCCGCGAACGAAGTCAGTAAGACCATTACGATTCCAATTACTTATGATTCGTACACGGAAGGCGGCGAGACCTTCACCGTGAATTTGAGTTTACCCACAGGTCTCAATGCTGCTCTGGGCGCGGTTACCACAAACACGATCACAATCACTGACAGCGGATTCAACGGGCCGAACCAAATCGATAACGATGGGTTCTATGTGCGTCAGCATTACGTCGACTTTCTGAATCGCGAGCCGGACTCATTAGGCCTGGGGTTCTGGACCGGCCAGATGACCAATTGCAGCTCACCGCCGCCCGCGGATTTGCTGGTTTGCAAAATCAACGTGAGCGGTGCGTTCTTCCTGTCGATTGAATTCCAGCAGACCGGATATCTGGTGGAGCGTATCTACAAGGCCGCGTTTGGCGATGCGAATGGTACTGCCGGTGGCCAAACGATCAGGGTGCCGGTGATCAGAATCAATCAGTTCCTGCCGGACACGCAACGCATCGGCCAGGGCGTGGTCGTCAACGTCGGCAACTGGCAGCAGCAACTCGACGATAACAAGAATGCGTTCACCGAAGAGTTTGTCCAGCGTCCGGCATTTCTCACGGCGCTGCCGTTGTCGATGACGGCGTTGGAGTTCGTTAACAAGCTCAATGACAACGCCAGGGACGTAAACAACACGCTGCCTCTATCCACGACGGAACGCGACAATCTGGTGACGGCGTTGAATAACGGCACGATGACACGGGCGCAGGTCCTCAGGGCAGTAGCGGAAGATGCGGACCTGGCGAATTCCGAAAAGAACCGGGCCTTTGTGTTGATGCAGTACTTTGGATACCTGCGGCGAAATCCGAACGACCCGCCCGAGAGTGGGCTGGACTACGGTGGTTATAATTTCTGGTTGGGCAAGCTCAACGGCGCTAACGGAGATTTTATTGCGGCCGAAATGGTCAAAGCTTTCATTACTTCTCCTGAATATCGCCGCAGGTTTGGCGCAAACTAACGGCTGACTGAGCAACCGGGGGGCTTTTCCGTGAAACTAAGCGGAGAGGCCACTTGCGGTAGCGCGCAGGCAACGCTTACAATGTGCGCCCTGACTTTTAGTTAAAGAATTCGCGTTTCCTTAATATTTTGGCCTAAACCCAGCAGGCCGGATCGCAATTAAGTCGAGCTTCGGTTTCTTAATGATCAGACTGGTAATCGCTTTTTTGTGCGCGGCCGCAGCGTGTATGCTCGTCGCCGGCGCTCTTTCCTCGTCGGCGCAAACTACTTCGGCCACGGCGCCGGACGCTTTTTTCACCCAGGTCACGAATGCAAATCGTTCGTCGGACACTACCCAGGTGGGCGCGTTTGCGAGTGACATCTCTGCCAACGGCCGCTTTTTGGTAGTCGAGTCGAACGGCGACATCGCGACCGAAAAAACTGCGACGCGCAATAACCAGGACGGCAATCGAGAGATCTTTCTTTACGATTATGCGCAGCGCCGGGTGTTTCAGCTGACTAACACGCGCAGCGTGATGAAGCCGCCCGGCAGTGCGTCGCCTTCGCCCAGCCCCAGTCCGAGCCCGAGCCCCAGCGTTTCGCCGAGCCCGACGCCGACCGTAAGCCCCACGCCGGCAGTCGACGAGCCGACGAATACGAAAATCGAAATCAGCAACAACCGGCCGATGATTAGCGTCGAGCCGCCGCTGGTGGGCGGCAACCGGACCTACACGATCGTGTTTAGTTCGAACGCTCCCGTGTCTCCGGCATCGTTTGACGGCACCGACCCCGGCGCGCCGACGAACACTGATATGAACCAGGAAATCTGGATCTATCAGTTCACTGTTGCGGATACGGTAAATCTTTCCACGGGCGCTGATATCGGATCAATCGATCTGTCGAGTGGCACGTTTACGCGCATCACCAACACGCCGGCCAGTCGCGCCCCGTCGCCGGGCGGCGCCTTGAGTAACGGCATCAGGTTTCCACCGTTCATCGCCGACGATAATCGCGACGCGACCATCAGCGACAACGGCAGCGTCATCGCTTTTACATCAACCCGTGATCTGGTCCCGGGTGGCAATCAGGATCCTACGGCGATCGATAAGCAGGGAAACCCCGAGATTTTCATCGCGAATATCGCCAGCCCAGCTTCGCCGAAGTTCACCCAGGTAACGAACAGCGTCACCAGTTCATTCAACAATCCGATCTTCAGCTCGGATCCAAACATGTCGGGAGACGGCTCGGTCCTGAGCTTCATTTCGAATGCGAACCTGACGTCGAACAACGACGACGGAGGGGGCCTCAGTAACGGCGAGATTTATGTGGCGAATATCAACGCGGCTGCCGGAACTGTCAGCAACCTGCGGCAGGTGACCAAGACCAAGAACGGTCTGCCGACGCCTTCGCCGAGCGTCAATCCTGACCCAACGGCGTCAGCGAATTTCCTGACGTTCGGGCGGCGCATGAGTCGCGATGGTCGTTTCATCGGATTTGAATCTTTGGCGAGTGATCCCAAAGCCAACGGCGCCAACACGAACGCGTACGCGCCTTTTGTTTACGACATCAGCACCGATACATTTACGCAGCTGGGACCGCGCGCGGACAGCACTCAGATCGATCCGATCCTGCACGTGCCGGTCTTTACCGATTACGACGCAGCCTTGCATCCGGCTTCGGTCATGTGGTCGTCGGCGCTCAACTTCACCTCCAGCGGAACCCTGGTCAGTGATACCACAGGATTGAACCCGACACTCTCGACTCAGTTTTTCCTGACGTCGTTGCCCGCGGCTGCGGCCGGACCATTTATCAGGATTTCCAACTTCCCACTCGCCGGCGGCGGCAGCGGCGCCATCGTCAGCAACACCAGACGGCGTTTCGCGTTTTCGCGCACCGCGGATCTGGGATTTAATAATACCGATCAGTCGAGCGAGGTCTTTTACGAATTATCGCCGGCCATCACGAGCGAATCGACCACCGCCCTTTCTTTGTTTACCGGCGCGAGCGGGATACCAGTGCCAATCGCCAGTCCCACCGCGACGCCAAGTCCGAGCGTAAGTCCGTCGCCAAGTCCCTCTCCGAGCCCGAGCCCGTCACCGAGTGCTTCAGTCAGCCCGAACGCCACACCCCAGGGTTTGGCTCCCGGCGAACTGGCGCAGGTTAAGGCGAGCTTCGGCGCAGTTACCAGCAGCACCGTCAGCAATGCGAACGCGTCTGAATCGAAGCGCGCGCCTTCGTTGCCGATTGAGTTGAACGGCGTCTCGGTGTCAATTAGCGGCGCGGCTTGTGGTCTTTATTCAGTTAGTTCGACGCAAATCAATTTTGTTCTGCCGCCGGGACTGTCGGTGGGCGGAACCTTCCCGATTACGATTAATAATAATGGCGTGGTTTTCCGCGGCGCGTTGCTGACCGTTGCGGGACAGCCGGATATCTTTACCAGCACCAACGGGCCCGGTGGCCGCGCCGTGGTGTGCAATGCGACGAACCCGGCCGCATGCACTCTAGAGCCCTTTACCGTTACCACGAATGACGGGAGCGGCACCCAGGTCGCTACCGTGTTGCGAGTCTCGTTGACGGGCGTGCGGACTATTTTGCCCGGCTCAATTACCGCCACCATCGGCACCACCGTGGTAAATGCGACCAGCAACACTGTTTCTGATTTGCCGGGGACCGACCTGGTGACGTTTACTTTGCCGGCGACGGTCGATCTCGGTGATCTGCCGATCGTTATCATCGCCAACTCGAACTCCAGTCGAGATAAGACCACCGCGCCACACATTACGATTAATTCCGGAGGATCGGGATTACCTAATCCGGTCGATGGCTCGGCGTTCTTTGTGCGGCAGCAGTATCTCGATTTCCTGAATCGCGAACCGGACGCGCCGGGATTGCAGTTCTGGACCAACAACATCGATCAGTGCGGCACTGACTTAAACTGTGTCGCGGTCCAGCGCATTAACACGTCGGCAGCGTTCTTCCTCTCGATTGAATCGCAGCAGACAGGATTCTTGGTTTATCGTACCTACCGGGCCGCCTACGGCAATCTCAATGGCGGACAGGCGCCGGTGCCCGTCACGCGACAACAGTTCCTGCCCGATGCGCGCCAGATCAGTAACGGCGTGATCGTTAACCAGACGGGATGGCAGCAGGCGCTGGAAACCAACAAACAGAATTTCTTTGCTGACTTTGTCACGCGTTCGGATTTCCTTAGTAAGTATCCGGCCGGGCTGACAGCGCAACAGTTCGTCGACACGCTTTACGGCAATGCCGGCATCGCCACAAACTCGGCGCCGAATCGCGCGGCCGCGCTCAACGAACTGAACTCGGCCCCGGCAGACAACACCGCGCGCGCGCACGCGCTGCGTCTGGTTGCCGAAGACGCGATGCTCTATCAGCAGGAATTCAACAAGGCATTCGTGTTGATGCAGTACTTCGGTTATCTCCAGCGCAATCCTTACGATCCGCCTGAGAAGACGCTTGATTATTCGGGCTATAACTTCTGGCTCAAGAAACTTAACGACTTTAACGGCGACTATATCAAGGCCGAGATGGTCAAGGCCTTCCTCTCGTCCGACGAATATCGGCAACGCTTCGCGCAGTAACGCCAGTCACCCTGCGCCCCGGGGAGAAGGGCCGGGGATGGGGCCTGTCAGACAACGGATCAATTAGCACAAACTACAAGAGATGAATTCGCTGAGCGAATTCATCTCTTGTCGTGCTATATATCGGTCGCTCAGCCTTAAGCCCTCTCCCCAGCCTCTCCTAAAGGGAAAGGGCCAACGATAATCTGGTCGATGTTTCATGCGTGTCGGACTCGATGGCTATCCACTGTGCGAACCCCTCACCGGAGTCGGTCATTACACCTTCGAACTGAGTCGCGCCCTCGCGCTGAATAATCCTGCCGATCAATTTGAATTGATCGCGCCATTAGATTTTCATCCGACCGTGGTCGCACAGCTCGCCCGCGAAAGTATTTCCAACCTCAGTCTCGTTCATCTGGGATTAACGAATCCGCGCCGGCGTTGGTGGTCATTTCACCTGCCGCGATACCTGAAACGAAGCACCGTCGACCTTTTTCACGGCACCAATTACGAGCTGCCGCTTTGGCCCACACGCCGCGCTGTCGTGACCGTGCATGACCTGTCATCGTTGCTCTATCCGGAATTGCATCGGCAGCGGCTGGCGCGGCGGATGCGCCTGCGCTTGCCTCTGGCAGTGAAGATGGCCAAGGCGATTATCACGCCGACCGAAGCCGTCAAACGAGAGCTGTGCGCACGCCTTAAAGTGAAGCCGTTAAAGGTGACCGCGATTCACGAAGCGCCGCGCGAAGCGTTTCATCCCGGCGGTCATGACGATTCGTTTCCGGTCCGCCAGCGCCTCGGAATTGAAAATGACTTCCTGCTGTTTGTCGGAACGCTCGAGCCACGCAAGAACTTGCTGACGCTCGTGAAAGCCTTCTCGCAAATTCTCCGCGAGACCACCCTGCGTCCGCAGCTGGTGGTGGCTGGCGGCCAGGGCTGGTTGATGGACGAAACGTTTTCGGCGATGTCCGATGAAGAGATCCGCGCGCATCTCTGTCTCACCGGTTATCTGGACGATGACGAACTGCGCGCGCTT
>DATANL010000006.1:0-11717 GCA_036266295.1 Pyrinomonadaceae bacterium
TTTCGGTTTGGTCGACGACCTGATGCTCCAACCGAAGCTGCCTACTCAATAGGTTTGTATGGTATCGGGATGAAAAGGGCGATGTTCAAGATGGGAAAGATGATCGATATCAAGTCTTCAACCGAAAGCGAGGCATTTGACGTCATGATCGATGTCGATGCATGGCTTGCCAGCCCGACGTGGGACTTCGATCTGGAGCCGAAGAATCCACGGGAGAACCCCGGCACCACCATTCGTATTACTGAGTTGCATGACGAAGTAAAAGCTGAATTCGCCGATCCTATCTTTATAAATAAGCTTCGTCGATCGATTGCGAGAGATTACTCAATATTTCTTCAGAATGGATTCACCGTTAACGTCAACGATGATGCCGTTCTGCGACATGAATTTGTACTTCGCGAAAGTGAGCAGTTCGTTCCGGTCAAACAAGAATACGACGACGACTCGGTTCACGTTGAGATCACCGCTGGAATGGCTGGCCTCCCGTCCGATGACTCATCGGCAGAATCTCCCGAAAATTCGAATCCCGAAGTTGAATATTACGGCTGGTTTGTCCTATGCAACGATAGAGTCGTAATCGCTGCAGACAAAACATCCGCCACCGTCTGGGGCGATGAAGACTTTCCTGTCTGGCACCCCCAGTACAACGGCTTCATGGGTATCGCGTCATTTAGGTCTGAGCGCGCTGACCTATTGCCCTGGACTACTACCAAGCGGGACATTGATCTAAATGACGGGACTTATAGGCGAGCGGTTCGGATCATGAAGGAGGTTACTCGACAGTACATCGTTTACACGACGCAAAGAAAAGCTGATCTGGAGGCCGCAAAAGCATTGGAGCGCAACACCAGGCCGGTATCGGTCGTTAGCGTTGAACCAAGTATACGAATGGTGATGCCGAGACTGACTAGAGCCGACGTGGTGAACATTAGTTATCAGAAACCGCGTCAGAAAGTGCTGAGGGCAGCCGAAGCACTCGGCAATCGCTTCATGCCATACAAGCAAGTGGGGTCTGAAGCATTTGATTACTTTTACAAGCGCAAAGTGGAGGAGTAGCAGTGGCGTCTTTTGAATTAATAAACTATTCCGTACGGCCTAACAAGAGCGTCGAAAGGAAACTCATTTTGGAGTGTTTGCAGGCACTCACTAGCACTTTTCGATTTTCGGAGTATACCTATGTTGGGCTTGGTTCGATGTGGTTCGTCGATTTTATTCTAGCCCATAAGCAGCTACTGATCGGGAATATGATCTCAATCGAGAAGGACGACGCAAAACGAGCAGCATTCAACAAGCCGTTTACCGTTGTACATGTCGAGGAAGGCGAGACTCAGACCATTCTGCCCACTCTTGATTTGGATCAACAGAGACTGATCGTATGGCTCGACTACGACAAAGGGCTCACGTCCCCGGTCCTTGAAGATACGAACTCGGTCTGCAGTCGTGCTGGGACTGGTTCAATTCTCCTTGTCACCCTCAACGCAAACGTTAGCTCGTTGCGCAGTCAAAAAAATGAGCATGGCGAGGATATCAGCGAGGAGCAATACTTGCGTCGGTTTGGTCGTGATCTCATTCCTGATCCCCTTCCGCCGGAGGCTATTGAAACTCAGGGTTATCCGATTTTCTTAGCTCGGATTCTTTTTGAACACATTCGTAGAGTCATCCGAAAGGCTGGTCGTCGCGAAAAATTCGTCCCGATTTTCAATTATCGTTACAAAGACGGCGCGACAATGATCACCATTGGCGGAATGATTGCGAATGAGAGAGATACGCGTGATTTGAATGCACGCCTATCGGAGCTAAATGTCGAACATGTGACTGGCGAAACCCAATTTCCTATAGACGTACCGGTTCTCACTTTTAAGGAAAAGATAACGCTTGACACTATTCTTCCTTCGACGGAAACATTGACCATCAGGGATGTTGAGGCCTTAGGTTTTCCACTAAGACAGGGACAGATTGATTCATATCGAAAGTTCTACCGATATTATCCGACGTTCGCTGAACTAGTCTTGTAGAAATCATGAGAAGACAGAAGGATACAAACGGAAAAATCTATTCAGTGCGTCGTTGCGTTGTGGATTTGTATTCTGGCATCGGTGGGCTGGGATTAGGAGTCGCAAGAGCAGGTTTTACGCTAGCACTCTCGGTCGACAAGGATCCTGTCCTTTCGAGTGTCCATGAGTTGAATTTTCCAAACTGTATTCACATAAAGCGCGACGTTGCGAAACTGAGCGGCTCGGACGTCCTAGTCGCAGCCAAACTTGAGGAAGGAGAACTGTCGGGCTTAGTGGGCGGAAGTCCGTGCCAAGGATTTTCGCGCATCGGAAAGCGTCTTCAGTCGGACGAAAGAAACCAACTCTTTATCCATTTCTTTCGGCTAGTGTCGGAACTGCGCCCATCGTTCTATTTGGTTGAAAACGTGCAAGGCATTTTAGATTCACAAAACGACGCTGTCGTGTCTGAAGCGCTCGGGCTCATCCCAAGTGACTATGTCGCGCTGGACGCGTTCGAATTGAACGCAGCGGATTTTGGAGCTGCGACGAATAGAAAGCGCATTTTCTTTTTTGGTTATCTACCCGACAAATGCAACTCACTGTCCCTTGCCGACTTCGAAAACGCTAGATGGAAGACGAAATCAAACGTCGGAGCTGTTCTTACCGGGCTGCCATGGAAAATTAAGAAGGAATGGTCAAAAGACGAAAAAGGATGGCGGACACTGGGAATGAGAATGAATGGGCTTCGCGGCGATAAATTTTACGGCGAAATACCGGAAGGTGTGGGCGATCCCGAAACGATAAGGAAGCTGGTCGAACGGGATTTGGTTTCGGGTTGCATATTCACGAACCATACGGAAGAAGTGGAAAAGCGGTTTGCGACCGTAGTTCAAGGTAAGACTGATTCTGTCTCGCGAATGCATCGTCTGAAAAAGAGCGGCCTCTGTCCGACTCTTCGCGCCGGTACGGGAAGCGATAGGGGATCTTACATGGCGCTAAGGCCGATTCATTTTTCCGAGCCTCGCGTCATAACGCCTCGGGAGGCAGCCAGGCTTCAAGGATTTCCAGATTGGTTTCGCTTCCACAAAACCAAGTGGCACTCTTTTCGCGGAATTGGTAATAGCGTGAGTCCCTTTCTCGCTGAAGCATTATTTCGAGTGATACGGAACAAGCTCAAAACGTAATATTCCTGACGGCTTCGTCATTTGAGCTTAATTCGTTAACTACCGGGTTTGGTCAAATTTCAGTGAGGACGGCGACAGAAGAGGACTTGCATGGCGAAAAATAAATCCGCGTCTAAAGAAACCGAGGTAAAGGCGCTCGCTCCGGAGGCAATCGGCGTTAAGAATGTTAGCGTTAGCGCCTTAACGCCGAATCCTCACAATCCACGAATGTTATTCGATCGCGCGCCTCTCCAGGTTTTAGAAGGTTCGATCGCAAAGGTCGGTATCCTCGTGCCCCTTACGGTGTATTGGGCTAGCAAACAAAAACAGTTCGTAATTCTCGATGGCCAGCGTCGTTGGATCTGTGCTCAAAATCTAGGAATGTCCGAGGTTCCAGTAAATCAGGTGGCTGAACCCAGCCTCGTTCAAAACATCGTCACGATGTTTCAGATTCACAAGTTCCGTGAAGACTGGGAGCTCATGCCAACGGCGCTCAAAGTTGAGGTGTTGATGAAACAACTCGACGAAAAGAGCGAGGTAAGACTGGCGGCACTTACAGGCCTAGATCGGGCGGTTGTTACAAGGTGTAAGAAACTACTCTCATATTCCAAGAAATTTCAAGATCTAATGCTCGACCCGGATCCTCAAAAGCGAGTCAAGGCAGACTTCTTCATTGAGCTCTACTTTGTTCTGACGGATCGCGTGGTGAATAGGATGGAGTGGTTTTCCAAGAACATTTTTACTCAGCGAATGCTAGAGAAATATCAGAAGAGAGCAGGCTTGAAATCAGTCTTAGAGTTCCGCCTCATGAAGCAATACATAAACAATGCAAGAGATGCTAATAAGGAGAGCGTTATCTCAAAAAGGCTGAAGGAATTTATGGAAAATGACTCGCTTACTTTGGATCACCTCATCATCCAATCGGCAGACGTCAGTGCAAGTGCACGAAAACTCTTGAAGAGTATTACGAAGGTCGAAACGGCGATTCACGATTTCAGTGTTCAGGAATTCTATGGAGAAGAGGAACTTTGGCTAAGTCTGGAGAGATTGCTAAAGCTGATTCGGGCGAAACTGCGCGCGGCAGGTCGGAGGCTTAAAGAATGAAGAGACCGTTTCCTCCCGGTACTCCGATCGACATGCAGCGAATGCGAAGATGGATGGCTGACTTCCCGGGGTATCGGATTACAGTCACCGAGGAACGCGTCGATAGATGGATTGGGCAATTCCGTCGAGCGGATCACGATCTCGCGGCGCGGGTGCTCGATTCCGTTGATTTTATTACCGGCGAGCAAATCACTGCCGCTTTTCGGTCAATACTCAAATCGATCCCGGGTTGGAATGTCGAAGAGGATCAGAGAGATGGCAGGTGGCGATTCGTGCCCTTCTCATCAAGTTCGGGAGAGAGTGGCGATGCAATGATGCACAAATTCCGTCTCGCTAACGGGCTGACTAGCAAGAAACATAAAGACTTGTTCATCTGGAAAAGCGATTTACTGCGGGCGGATCTTGGACCTGAAGATACAGTCGTATTTGTCGATGACTTCTCCGGTTCTGGGACGCAAGCTTGTGACGCTTGGCCCGAGACCGAAGAACTATTGCCGGGGAAGCCGAAAATTTACCTCGCTCTAGTCGCCGCTACTGTGACTGCGCGGGATCGCATACAACGTGAAACCGAAATCGTGGTAATTCCACATCAGACAATAGCTGAGACTGAGAATATCTTTTCGCCGTATTGCGATTGCTTTAGCGACGCTGAAAAGAACGATATTCTTAGATACTGCCGTCGCTCGGATAGGACCAACCCTAAAGGCTTTGGTGACTGCGGCTTGGTGCTCGTATTTGCTCATAACTGTCCTAACAACTCCATTCCAATCTTGCACAAGAGCACACAGAATTGGGAGGGACTTTTTCGACGGTATGATTAGAATTTTTGAAATACTTCGCCCCGCCATTCAAGGCACGCGGCAAAAGGCGAAAAGAGGATAACAAATGGCAATCGTCCGAGAGCTAAAACGCATAACGTTGGAACATGAGTCTCGCCATTCTGAAGTGAACTGCACCTATTCGATCATTCAAGACGAAGAAGGAAGATCGCTGCAGATAGACACTTACGGCTCCAAGTATCGAAAGATTCCCGAAAAAAAGAGTCAGTCGATTCGGTTTAGCCCTGAAGCCCTTAAGCAGCTGCGACGCATCCTGTCTGAAGAATTCTAGATTCTCGATTACTTCGCTCCCTTATCCTTCTCATTCAAATTCCGCTGCGCGCTTGAGTTGCCAACCTTCTTCGGCCATCGTGTGGTCCATGAAGAATGAACGAACCCTTTGATCTTCAGCCTCACCTCGTCGGCGAGTTGATCGAAGTCAGGCCGCTGGCTCCTAATGATTGGGAAGGGTTGTTTGCGGTGGCTTCGGATCCTTTGATTTGGGAGCAGCATCCGGCGCGGGAGCGGTATCGGGAGGATGTGTTTCGGGAGTTCTTTCGCGAGGCGTTGGAGACGGGGAGCGCGTTTGTGGTTATCGAACGGAAGACGGGACGGATTATTGGGTCGTCTCGGTACTATGTATTTGATCAGGGGGGATTTGATTCGCGGGAGAGTTCGGTTGAGATTGGGTGGACGTTTCTGGCGCGCGCTTTCTGGGGCGGCGAGTACAACCGGGAGTTGAAGCGGCTGATGTTGGATCGTGCTTTCAAGTTTGTTGACCGAGTTGTGTTTGTGATCGGAGTGACGAACTTTCGTTCGCAGAAGGCTCTGGAGAAGATCGGCGGGATCAGGATTGGGCGGCGAGACAAATGTGATGCGCAGGGAAATGTGGTCGAGAATTTTGTTTACGAGATTAGGCGATGAATCCTCCGCAGAATGCCCAGATATAAATGAAAGCCGTAGATTGTCGACGGATGGTTGAGGGAAATCCAAAGCGCCGTCGCCTCCCGATGAATCGGGCTCTGCCGGCGCACTCCAAATTCTGTCGCCCGGCTAAAGCGGGCTCGGGATAATTCATTAATACGATCCGGTGGTGGGAGCGATGACGCTGAGTGGAGCAGCGCAAAGCCCCACGGGTCGCTGAACATCGGAATCGTGTCAGAACCGCGAGCGGTAGCGACCGGATCATGAAGTCCCGCTGGGGTTCTGAAGGTTCCTCTTGATCCGGTCGCTACCGCTCGCGGTTCTGACACCGGCTACTCTCTCCCAGCGCTTCAGGTTGCACCATCGGATCTCCGGCCTTCTGTCGCCCGCTAAAGCGGGCTCGTGATTATTGATTAATACGGTCCGGTGGTGGCGCGCTGGGCGCTTACCACCGGCTACTATCTTTCACGGCTGCGCCGTGAGGAGGCGCACCGGCTGCCTATCTCTCGCGCCTTCGGCGGGAACCATCTCCTCAAAAACAAAAATGCCGCGACGGATGCCGCGGCATTTCTGATCACTTAATCGTTCTCACGAGGTCATGGGCCGAAGATGCTACCTAAACCGCCGAAGCCGCCTCGGTTGGTGCGGGTGTTGCCGTATCCGGCGTACTGCCGAAAGCCCTGGTCGTATCCCTGTTCGAAGCCGGCGCGGAAGGCCTGCGACGAAGCGTTCTTCCAGAAGTGCGAGCGCTGCGGGCTGTAGCTCTGGCCGCGTTGCGCGTCGCTGGCGCCGGTGTTCAGGCCGTCCTGGTAACCCTGTTGCCGCGCCTGGTTGGCATAGCCGCCGTTGTTACCATAACCACCGTAGTTTCCGTACGTGCCATTGTTGTATTGGCCGTTATTGTAAACGCCGTTGTTGTATTGGCCATTGTTATAGACGCCGTTGTTATAGACGCGGGCCTGACGAGCCTGTTCGCGGCGAAGAGCTTCTTCGCGACGGATGGCTTGTTCACGGCGAATCGCCTCTTCGCGGCGAATGCGTTCGTTCTGGCGCCAATCGCGGTTCTGCGTCTGGTTAGTTGATCGGTTCCGATCCCGCCATTCGTCCTGGCGACCATCGCGATCGCGGTCTCGTCGATCTTGCGCCTGCGCGGTCATGCCGGCGACCGCCGAGATGCCGAATATGAAAGCGAGCGACAGAATTGCCCCGCCAATCTTTGTGTTGAAATTTTTCATTTGGTTGATGGATTCTCCCTTTCCCTGCAGAGACAAGGGCAACGAGTGTGCCCGTCAGTTCTAATGGTCATTTGAAGGGATTTATACAGAGGTAAGTGTGCGGGGCCCTCCCGTTTGGGTTGGAAAATGAGCGGAGTAGACCTTTTCAGGGAGATACGACGGTGCAGTCCGAAGGGGTGCGAGAGAGCGAGGTCCGAAGGACCGTCATTTAATAGCCACGGGCCGTGAGTGAAGATTCACCAGTTTCATGTCGGCCTCGAAGAGTCAGAAGCCCGACCGTGAGGGAGGGCAGGTTTCGCAAGGTTGCGCCCCTGACGGTCGGGCTTCTGACACAATCTAATCCACGGCCTGACGGCCCGTCGGCGCTTTTCTTTCGGCCTACACGGCCCAGCTCCAAAAGGTGAGAGGGCTGAGCGGCACGTAAACCACTCAACCCTCTCACATTATGCAGTCGCTTCTGACCCGGACGGGATGTCCGAGTTCACCGGCTACGGTTTTTTACCGTTACCTTTGCCCTTGCCGCCGCCGCCTTTACCTTGATGGCCTTGATTGCCGGGCTGGTCTGATGGTTTGCGTTCCTTTGGCGCGCCCGTGGGGTGTGGCTTCGCCTCAGACTTTGCCGGCTTGCCGACTCGTTCTCCCTGCGCTTGCTTCTCAGCTTTGCGCTGGGCTTTGTCCTGATCACGCGTCTCAGCGCGAGCCGCCTTCTCCTGGTCACGCTGATCTTTTCTTTGCTGCTGCTCGAGCTGACGCGCCTGCTTCTCCGCGGCCTTATTATCTTTGTTGGCTTCGCCGTTCACCCGGCCCATATCCAGTCTGCGCCCGGTGTCTGCCTGCCGCTCCTGCTGACGTTCATCTCTAACCTTGAACTTTTGATTCCGGGCCTGTTCGGAAATGCGTTCTACCCGCATCGCCTGGCCCCGGTCCTGACGAAACCGCGATTCCCGGACATCGTTACCGACAAACACGCGCGTGTCGTAAAGTTTCTTTGCGATCCCCAGCGGCAGATCTATTTTGCCGCGCCCCCAGGCCGAGTGGACCACTGCGTTTCTAAGTGGCGTCAGGGTCAAAGGATCAAGCGTTGACCTCATTGATGCCAGACGCTGCTGATCAATCCTTTGCAGTGTGCGCCGATCGATCGGGCGACCCCAGGCATCGACCGGCACGACGGTCACTGCCCCAGGTACGCTGAAATTAACAAGCTGTGCCGGCACCACATTGTTTCGCGTCAGATAACGCGGCTGCCAGTTCGCGTCGTAATAGCGCGGCGCATAAGCGTCGCCCGGACCAAGCGGGACCCAACCCATTTGGTTGTTGTCCCCGGAAACGAAAGCGACGAGGGCCGGCGCATACGACGGCGTCGTATTCGCTCGATCAGGAATCCAGTACCACTGGTTACTCACGTTGGCCCAGCGTCCATAATGATAGGGCGCATAGCCCCAGGGCTCACTGGAAACCCATGTCGGTCCGAACGTGTTCCTGCTGGTCCACTGACCTTGCTGATAAGGGGCCCAGCCGGCATCTACGCGCGGCCGCCAGGCATAGCCATAGCTGCCGACATTCTGCCAGTCGCCGTAGGAATCGAGGTCGTTAAGACCCGGGATGTTTGAACTTGCATATTTGTAACTCACCTGGCGCTGGTAAGGATCGTAATAGGACGGGTCATTAAGATAGGTATCGTAGTTACTGTAACGACCGTCGTAGGAATTCGGATATTGGTAGCGGTAATATTCGTCCACCTGATATCCGGCGTCCTGACGATTCAATTTCGAGAGGGCCAGCTCCGTCGCTGTCTGGCCCAGCAGCGTAAGCATCTCGCCTTTATTGATCTCGCCTGAACCCGTCTGTCCAACTACCCGCGCCAGTCCGCTCAGCACTGAGACGAGCACGCCGCCATTCTGATCGAAGCCGACGTGGTAAAGCCCCGGTTGAGCAAAGTCTATCGCGCCGTTGGGCGTGGCGACCTCAAACAATTCATCCGGCTGCAAGTATCCGACGTCGAACATGGCCGAGCCGTCGCGGAGCGCGAGCTGTGTGCGGCGATCTTCGAGCGATACTACGTCGAGCGAAGTGTTTGGATCTAGCCGTGCAAAATTGCGTCCGCTAAAAGCGAGCGAAGTACGCGACTTGTCGCGTGTGTAGATCCGGTCTCCTTCTGAGAAAGGTTGATTAGCCGTCGCGGCGGTCCACTGGGATTTGGCATCATTGTTTTCGTCACCACAGAAGGCGACCTCTCCCTCTACGCGCTGTATGCGCGCCACGTAAGGCAGCGCCTCAGCCTCAGCGGTCTGTTCGTGATTGGCGTAGAGCCACACTCCCAGGCCGGCGACGACGGCAACCACCACTGCGATGATCGCTCCGTGCGGCCATAATTTAATCCTGCTCATAAAAACTCTCCTTCTGCGAAATCAAACTTAATGTTTCTTTAATGCTCTGGTTTTGCTCATGCTTTCAGCGAAACAGGCGTCTGCCCGCTGGGTGCTACGTAGGAAGGCAGGACGGAGTTGACGGAGCGAGAAGCTAGAGACTTATACATGAGTGACTCGCCGGTCGTCTGTGGGTTAGCACACATAGCCGTCCTCGCTGTTCATCACCTCAGGTCAGGGCCGGTGTTCATTCAATACTCAGAATCCTTTCTCAAAAAACCTACCGCAAGGAGAGGCCCGCACGCGACAGATTTCCGAGGTCAACCAAGTGAAGAAAGCCGGACAGAGCAAATATCGGGAAGTAATGCTGGTCAGATAGCTGGCGGGCACAACTTAGGCACACTCTTACAAGAAGATTAGTAAAGAAGGAATCGCCGTCGAAGAGACAGCATCATATGTAATTGAACCGGATGGCGTGCTGGTGACTTCATTTGGAGCAGACTGCCGCTGAGATTCCTATTCCCGCAGCTGTGAACCGGTCTCAAGGCGCAGTCTAAAATGCGAGGTCCGCAGGACCGTTATTTAATAGCCACGGCCGTGAGGCCGTGGATAGGTGAAACATAATTGATTGAGCGCCGAAGGTGCGGCATGAGTTGAAGAGTTACCTTGGTTTCATGCCGGCCCTTCGGGCCTCGGATTTCATCCTGAACTCTAGTCCACGGCCTTACGGCCGTGGCTATTAAATGCCGCGCCTGCGGCGCTTCTATTTGGCCTACTCCCGCACCACGTCGCGCGGGTCTTTATCGTGACGCACAGCCAGCAGTCTCGGGTGCCGAAGCTTGTTGTATTTGGTCCATTGGATGAAGCCGACCTGCACAACGATCTGCGGACGGACCCAGTGAGCGCGCACACGCGGGAGGCCTACGGCTTTGGTGAAAGGAGGCTTTTCGATCTCGATGCGATCTAGTTGGTTACGGAGGTCAGTCAGCAGATCGTTGTTGAAGCCGGTGCCGATCTTGCCGGCATAGATGAAGTCGGCGACCTTACTAGTTGAAGACCCACCCGCTGACGCAGGTGGTACTGACCAGTAGCCGACCAGCAAGGCGCCGAGGCCGACGCGTTTGCCTTGCGGATCGGTGAAGCCGCCGACTACGAACTCCTGGGCCAGCTCGCATTTCATCTTCAACCAATTGCGCGAGCGGCGTTGCTCATAGACTGAGCCGCGGCGTTTGGCGATGACGCCTTCCCAGCCTTGGTCGCGGGCATGGTCCCACGGAGAGGTTGACCCGCCCGCTGACGCAGGCGGTTCTGATAACTCGGTCACCGGGCGCAGTGGCGGCGTCAAGGGCAGCGCTTGCAACAATGCGCGGCGCTCTTCGAGCGGCAGAGACATCGTCTCGTGTCCGTCGAGCCACATGAGGTCGAAGATGTGATAGCTGAAGGGCGCGTGCCAGGTGATCTCGCCGTCGAGGATCAGTTCGCGGTGCGGGAGCTTAGCTATTGCCTGCGAGATGACTGGAATGTTTTGCGGCAGACGGTTCCGCGAAAACAGATCGACTTGCTTTCCGTTTTTGTATGCGAGCAGGCGGATGCCGTCGAACTTTCTTTCAAAGCTCCATTCCGGTCCGGTGAAACGCTCCTGGGTGAGCGTCGCGGCCATCGGAACGATCCATTCGGGAAACGTCTTGCTCATTGCGGGAAACTATAATTGCCGGAGGGGCAAATGAAAATAGGTTAAGGTCCGGAGGACCGTAATTGAATAGCCACGGTCGTCAGACCGTGGGACACGTCGATGGATCTGAATTGAGCGCCGAAGGTGCGGCATGAGTTGAGGATACCCTGCTTTTCATGTCGGCCCTTCGGGCCTCACATTTTATGTTCAGACTTGATCCACGGCCTTACGGCCGTGGCTATTACATTTCGCGCCTGCGGCGCTGTGATCTTGCAACCCGAAGGGTTGCAAGAGAGTAGCCGGTGGTCGAATCCCGACACGTCGGGAGAAGACCACCGGTACCGGTTGGTTCCGACGCGGACCCTGAAAGGGTGCAAGAAATCCCATCGAGAATCTTGCACCGCTTCACGGTGCTGCTCTTATTTCCAAGCTTTCCGGTGG
>DATANL010000007.1:0-3826 GCA_036266295.1 Pyrinomonadaceae bacterium
GAGTCCGAACTATCAGCGCGCGATGACGATTGTGGCTCGCACGAAATCAGATCCCGGCGCGATCGCCGGGACGCTGAGAGCAGCGCTGACTTCAGTCGACAAGAGTCTGCCCTTATACGCGGTTAAGCCGCTGTCTGAACACCTGCACGATTCGCTCACCCGGCGCCGCTTCAACCTGGTTTTGTTGAGCCTGTTCGGCGGGGTCGCGTTGTTGCTCGCCGCCGTAGGTATCTACGGCGTGATCAGCTACGGCGTAACCCAGCGCTCTCATGAGATGGGAATTCGCACGGCGCTCGGCGCGAAACCGCGCGACGTGCTCAAGCTGGTAGTGCGACAAGCGATGGTGCTGGCGCTGGGAGGAGTCGGGATCGGATTGCTCGCTTCGTTGGCGTTGACACGACTGATGAAGAGCTTGTTGTTCAACGTCGGCGTGACCGACCCGCTGACGTTTGCCGCGATCGCTCTGCTGATGACATTGATTGCCCTGCTCGCGTGCCTGATTCCGGCACAGCGAGCGACAAAGGTCGATCCGTTAATTGCGCTGAAGTACGAATGAGAACAAGGAAGAGGGAAGAGATAATTATGGGAACCTTACAGTTAGATCTACGCTACGCAATTCGCACACTCGCCAAGAAACCTCTGTTCACGATCGTGGCGATTGCGACTCTCGCGCTCAGCATCGGCGCCAACACGGCCATCTTCAGCGTAGTCAATGCGGTGCTGTTACGTGCCTTGCCTTATCACAATGCTGATCGACTGGTGGTGCTGTCGACCAACTCGGGGGGTGGCAACATCGACGGCATGTCGGTTCCTGAAGCTGAGGACTACCGCGCGCAGATGCAAACGTCATTGGAGGACGCCGCGTTCTTTCAAAGTCAAAGCGTGAATCTGACTGGTACTGAACGGCCAGATCGAGTGCGCGGCGCGTTTGTGTCGGCGAACTACTTCCGCTTTTTCAATCTCAATCCAATTACCGGTCGAACGTTCGCGGACGGGGAAGACCAGCAAGGTGGGCCGAAGTTCGCAGTCGTCAACGAGAAGATGTGGCGCGAACGCCTGAGTGGTGACGCAAATCTTAATGACAAGAAGCTGACTCTTAACGGCGAGTTGTACAGCGTCATCGGGGTAGTCCCGGAAAGTTTCAAGAATCCGTTCGATCCTGATGTCGAAGTCTGGATGCCCATCGCAAATTATCCCGGCAACTCAAACGACCGGACCGGAAGATTTCTGTGGGTGATGGGTCACCTGAAACCGGGCGTGACTGTTGAGGCGGCGGCGGCCGAGGCCAATACCGTCGCGAATAGATTGGCCGCGGCGTATCCCAAAGAGAATGCCGGCCGGACGGCGCGACTGGTGAGCTTCCGCGAGATGATGGTTCGTGGTGTGCGGCCGATGCTTTGGTTGTTGTTCGCTGCCGTGGCGGTAATCCTGCTGATCGGGTGCGCGAATCTCGCGAACCTGCTGCTCGCGCGCGGACTTGATCGACATAGAGAAGTTGCGGTGCGTGCGGCCCTGGGCGCGAGTCGTTGGCGATTAATCCGCGAACTCCTCACCGAAACAACTTTGATTGGTGTGATTGGCGGCGGGCTCGGCGTGTTTCTCGCGTACTGGGGTCTGTATGGATTGCTCAAGCTGCCACAGAACTTTGTTAACGCGCAGGACGCGAACCTGGATCTGCGCGTGCTCCTGTTTGCGTTGGCGATCTCAGTCGCGACCGGTTGGCTGTTTGGTCTAGCGCCGGCCCTGCAATTTGCTAGACCTGATCTGCGATCGTTTTTGAAAGAAGGCGCCCGAGGCGGCGGCGAAGGCGCGCGCTGGAATCGATTGCGAAGTGGCTTTGTGATCGCGCAGGTCGCGCTGTCATTGGTCTTATTGGTGAGCGCGGGCTTGCTGATTAGAAGTTTCGACAAGCTGCTGCGCGTGAATGTGGGCTTCAAACCCGAGCAACTGCTCAGTCTCGAATATCGTTTGCCGCGCAACAAGTACAAAGAAGCGCCGGCCCAGTGGGCGTTCCATCGGCAAGTGATGGATCGAATTCAGCAGGTGCCGGGCGTGCAGTCGGTGGCGCTCGTGCGCGGGCTGCCGTTCAGCGGTAATGGTGCGACCACGGCAATCACTCTGCCTGATCGCGACGCGCCGCCGAAGGGTCGCGAGCCGGAGGTGATGTTCAATTCGGCCACGCCAAACTACTTCGAGACGATCGGCATTCCATTCGTAAAAGGACGCCTCTTCGATGATCACGATCAGCCGAACACGCCGCCGGTCGTCGTCATCAACCAAACGATGGCGCGCAAGTTTTGGCCAAACGACGATCCGATCGGCAAGCAAGTGAAGTCAGTGCAGGACGGAACTGTCGCCACCGTTATCGGCGTGGTGGGCGACGCCAAGCATTACTGGCTCGAAGAAGAACAAATGCCGCAGATGTACGGAGCGTATTCGCAACAGCCGGGTTTCTTCGCGACGGTCCTGATTCGCACCAGGGTCGAGCCGCTCAGCCTGAGCGAGCAAGTGCGGCAAGCGTTGTGGAAGGTCGATGCGGACCAACCGATGTGGAAGATTCGCACGGTCGAATTTCTTGTGAATCGCAGCGTTTCAGATCGCAAATTTCTCCTGGCCTTGATGGGATTGTTTGCGTCGCTTGCGCTGGTGCTGACGATGATCGGTTTGTATGGAGTCATCAGTTACCTGGTTAAGCAGCGCACCCAGGAGATCGGCATTCGCATAGCGCTGGGCGCGCAAGTGCGCGACATTCTGCAAATGGTTTTGAAGCAGGGAATGTTTCTGGTGCTCACCGGTGTGGCCCTTGGATTAACGACTGCGTGGTTAACGACGCGATTAATCGCGAGTCTGCTTTATCAGGTCAGCGCCACCGACCCGGTGACCTTTGCGGTGATTGCCGCGTTTCTGATCGTCGTCGCGTTGCTCGCGTGTTATCTGCCGGCGCGGCGCGCGACGAAAGTCGATCCGTTGGTCGCTCTGAGATACGAATAAGGGGAAAGTGATGCAGAGATTAATTCAAGATTTACGTTACGCAATTCGCAGTCTTATCAAACGGCCCGGCTTTTCCTTGATTGCGATCACGACGATTGCGTTAGGCATCGGTTCGAGCACGGCGATCTTCACAGTTGTCTATGCCGGCATGATCAAGGGTCTTCCTTATCAGGAGCCGGATCGCCTGTATCACATGTGGGAGCGCACTTCCCAGAAGGATTTTGATCAGCGCGAATTTTCATATCCTGACTATCAGGACTATCTAAAAAACCAGGTCGTCGATATCGCGGCCTACACCGGCGGCGGCACGATCTTGAATAGCGACGGCCAGGCCGAGCGAGTTTTTGCGCCGTCGGTCTCGGCAAATTTCTTTTCGGTGCTGGGTGTGCAGCCGGTGCGCGGTCGTCTATTTCAGGCCGATGAAGACAAACAAAACGGGCCGCGGGTCGTGGTGTTGGGCTACCCGATCTGGCAGAGCCATTTCGGTGGCCGGGAAAATATTATCGGTCAGCAACTGGATCTCGGCGGGCAAACTTATACGGTGATTGGCGTGCTGCCGCCGAGTTTTCAGTTTGCGATGCGGGCCGCGGATGTGTGGCTGCCGTATCAGCCGAACCAAAACCAGTTGACCCGCCGCGGCATGCACGGAACGAATTTGATCGCGCGGTTGAAGCCGGGCGTGAGCGAGAGCCAGGCCCAGTCACAACTGAGCGGCATCACTTCACAGATTGCCGATCAATTCAAAGAGTCGCATACCGGCACGACGTTGAGGTTGGTTCCATTACAGCAGCAGGTGGTGGGCCAGGTGAAACCAATTCTCATGCTGCTGCTCGCG
>DATANL010000008.1:0-12265 GCA_036266295.1 Pyrinomonadaceae bacterium
GCGGCGACTGTGCGCAAGTCGATCATCCCGACCGTCGGTTTGTCGAAAGTTAACGGTGAATATCTGAAATCGATCATCGGCGGCGACGGCACCGGCGTCTCGGCAAAGCAAATTCGCATTAATGCCGCGCTTCGATTCACGCCGTCAATCGCGGACTTCAGCTCGCGCGGTCCGGTTTACGGACTGGGCCAGGTCAAACCCGATGTCAGCGCGCCCGGCGTCAATGTTCTTTCAGCCACGGTCGCAGTGGGCGCGGCCGAAACCAACACCGGGACGATGTTCGACCCGAGCCGCTACATTCGCGCAAGCGGCACCAGCTTCGCCTGTCCGCACACGGCCGGCGCAGTGGCTTTGATCAAGCAAGCGCATCCCGATTGGTCGCCCGATATCGTGCGCACCGCGCTCATCAATACCGCTACGAACATGCGTCAGGTCGATCGCAGTCCGAAGGCCGACGGGCTCAATTCCGACTCGATCATCTCGCAGGGCGGTGGTCTGATCGATGTCTACAACGCGGTCCATACGAAAGCCCTGATGGGAATCACGGGCGATGGCATCGTCCAGCCGAGCATCCTCGGCAGCGCTTCGTTGGGCTCGGTGCCGGTAATCAATTCGCGCGTTACTCATACCGAAACCCGAACGGTGACGATTCAGGACATCAGTGGTCAGGGTGGAATCTACGACTTGTCGATCGCAAATAACCGTTACCTTGAAATGAACGGGATCACTGCGACGACCAGCGCTACGAGCGTGGGCGCGCCGGCCAACGGTACGGCGTCATTCACGGTCAGCGCGACGGTTGACGGCAACGTGGTTCGCGACATCAACAGGCCCATCGAGATGCAGTTTTACGTCGTCGCGCAGAACGCCAGCGGCGTGCTGCTGCGCATGCCTTTCTATCTGCAACTCACGCCGACCGTGCCGCAAGGCGGCGGCGCCTTCGCACCGATCAACGAAGCCGGATCCATTCTGGTCGGCGATAACAACAGCATGTTGGTTGAAGGCGTCGATTCGCAGAGCTTCCCGGTGGTGGCCGATGCTCCGGGCGCAGCCATAAATGTCACTATGAATTTCGATCAGGCGGTCGATGGCACCTATCCCGATCTCGATCTGTATCTCTACGATCCGGCCGGCAACGAAGTCACGCACTCCGGCAACGGCGGTGGACCAGAGCACATCGCCACCACTCTGGGCGCTCCCGGAACTTACATTCTCAGGGCGAGCGGCTGGGTCGCAGCGCCGACCGACTTCACCATCAGCGGCACCATTTCGCGCGCCGCGCAACCGCCAACGCTCGCGGCAATCACCGGCGACTTCACTGACGCGCAGGGGAAAGCAATCGATTTCGATGGCGCTTACAACTTGCAATGGCAGGGCATTCCGAACGCGCAACAGTACGAGATCGAGCAATCGACTGACGGAACGAACTACACCGTCGTCGCCGATGTTCCGTCGAACGTCAATAGCAAATCAATCAACGGAGCTGCGGACGGCACGCACTACTATCGCGTGCGGGCGCTGACCCCCGGCCAAATCGGCTACTACGTCACGGTGCCGAGCGCGCCGCAAACCATCAACGTCGACCATCGTTCGCTGGTCGATATCACTGACCAGGTGAAGACTGTGGTCTCGAACGTATCGCTCGCGAGTGGTGTCTTTTCGCTCGATCTGACGATGACGAACAACACAGCTGCGACGAACTATGTTCCCTTCGTGCGAGCGAACGTCATCAACGTTACGTCGACTTCCGGCACGGTCCGCGCAAATAACGCTGACAATGGCGGCAGCGGCCTCGGCGCGAGCAACCCGGCATTGTTCGACTACTCGAATCAGCTGGGCGCGGATCAAATCTTCAGCGCGGCGGAAACCACTGCGGCCCGGACGCTGAGGTTCACTGATGCTACTTCCGAGATGTTCCAATTCGACGTGAACGCGACCGCGTTCCTGAACAGCTCGAACGGCGGCGGCGCGGGCCAATCAACTCAATCAAGCAGCAGCGGCAGCAACGGCAATCAAGCACCGCTGTCTCTGCCCGGCATCAACCTCCTGACGGCTAAGCGAATTCATTTCACGGTGAATCCATTGACCAGGGCCGTCAGCGCGCAACTCGTGCTGCGTTAGCTACGGCTCTGTAGGGGCGGGGCTTGTCCCCGCCCGTCGCACGTCAATGCGAATCGTGCGTTTGCGAATCACGGGCAGGGACAAGCCCTGCCCCTACAGTAAACGAATTTGGTTTGGCGAAAGGTCGGATGACATGACGAGAAAAAACTATCGCTTAAGAGTTTTGATGGTGGCGTTGCCGTTTTGCATCGCTGCGTTACTCACCTTCCTGTTGTTGCCCTCGCGCAGCGCGACGGTAACTAAATTCGATCCAAACAAACTCGGCGCGCCGAATGTTGACGTGAACGCGACCGCGGCGGCCGTGCGCAAAGCGACCTCGGCCCAGACCGCGGCGCTGAATCAGTTCAAGGCGAATTACGTCAACGCCTCGGTGCGTTGGAATTCATTTGCCGGCTCGCCCGACGTGATGATGGGATTCCACACGCCCGCGTCAAATGATACGCCTGAAAACGCCGCGCGCACGTTTGTCGCCGCGAACTCAGCCTTGTTCGGCGTCGATCCGGCTTCGCTGACGCTGGTCGATCAGAAACCAGCGATGGGCGGTTATCTCGTCAAATTTCAACAACAGATTGGCGGGCTGAGCGTGCTCAATGGCGGGTTGGGCTTTGTGATGAGCGCGGACAAAGAGATTCGCATGGTCATGGGTTCGACTTTCCGTGATGCCAATGTCGCGCTGGCCCCGTCCTTGAGTGCAGATGCCGCGATTGCCGGCGCCCAAGCCGGACTCGCGAAATACGCGGTCAGCCGTCCGCCGGGAACTGACCAGTACACGACGAAAGCGCTGGCTGCGTTGCAGCAGGAGATCGCGCCCGTCTTGCGCGCGCCCAGGCTGAACATCTTCCCAACGGCCGACGGCTACAAACTCGCGTGGAACGTCATGACGTTCTCGCAGAATCCATTTGGTCTCTACATCACGCAGGTCGATGCGAACAGCGGGCAGATTCTGGCTCGCGAAAACAAAGTGCACACGCAAGCGGCATCGCTTCCCTACACGGCGGACATCTATCCGAACCATCCGGTGATGGCGAATCCGGACACCGGTGAGCTGAAGTTGAATGCCAACGGCGAGCCTGAAGGTTTGCTGCGGGTCACTCTGCGTAACTACAACGAAGGCACGAATGCCACGGGCGTCGCCGGAACCATGACCGGACCGCACGCGCTCATCAAGAACGTGCTCGCGGTGGCGCAACCATTCGCCCAGGCCGCGCAAGGCACCTGGCACTTCCGGCAAAACAATGCGCCGCTCGAAGCTCAACCAAACGAAGCAGACGATTTGGCTGAGCCGGCTGAACACATCGACGATGCGAACATCTTTTTCTTCGTCAATTATCTTTTGGAGTACATGACCGACATTCATCGGCGCGATGACGCAGTCCATAGCCGGATTGGCCAGGGCGATTTCCCGGATGATTTTCCCAACAGCGATCGTCCGCTGGTAGCGCTGCCGCACTTCCCCAGCCAGGGACCCGAAGACGCGAGCACCGCCGACGCGATCGTGCAATCGACTCTCGGCTATGACAACGCATTCTCTTTGCCAGTCACGGAAACTGTCGACACGCCGGCCGGGCCACAGAAGATCATCGTCAATCCGACGGTCTATGGGCACGGTTATCTCTTCAACGACCTCGGCAAAGACGGCGCGGTCGTCTATCACGAAGGGACACACTCGATCTCCACGCCGATTGCCGGACTGGAAGGCGCCGAAGGCAGTCCGTTGAATGAAGCGCAAGCGGATCTTTGGGCCTACACCATCACCGACGCCGAAGCGATTGGTGAATATGTGGTGCAGGGAGCGAGAGTGCGCGACTGGGTACGCAATTGTCAGATCTTTGCCGCGGACACGAACTGCGATGTGAACCGTCTGGCGTTCATTCGCTCGGTGCACACGTCGCTGAAGTATTCATACCTTGGGACTGAGGGCGGCAACGGATTTGAAGAGCATCGCGACGGCGAGATTTACGTGGGCGCCATGTGGGACCTGCGCAACTTGATGAAAGCTGCGGAGCCGCAGATGAGTTATTTGCGTCCGTCATTTCTCGACGGGCAGCCGACGCGGCAAATTTCGCAGGGCCAGGAAAGTTGGGAGCGGCTGCATCTCGGCTCGATCTATTTACTCGGACTCACGGCGCCCGACACGTTTGTGAAGTTCCGCGATGCCGTGATCGAAGCGGACCGGATACTTTATTCAACCGATCCGTCGAACCTCGATGCGCCGGGCCAGCACGAAGCGCTCATCTGGCAAGTGTTCGCCTCGCACGAGATGGGCGTGAACGCCGATACGCTCGTGGGCGGCCGGCAGACAATCTCGACGCGCGTCACCCAATTCGCCGCCGAGCAAAATCATGCAGGCGCGAATCAGGATGGCGGTGGCGTGCCGCAGGGCGTCACCGTTGCGCCGGCATCAACCAATTCACTGCGAGTTAGCTGGCAGCCGGTTTCGGGCGCGCTGGCCTATGAAGTCTTCAAGCGCAAAGTGGGAACCGCGGGGCAACGGCAGTTCGCCGGTGCGACCTTGCACACGTACTTCGACGGCGACATGGCGACGAATGGCTGGAGCCACCTCGCCTATGTCCTTGATCCAACGACGAACTACGAGGACAAAGGTTTCACCGCTGAATTTTTCGGACCGGCGGGACTAAGTTCTGCTTCGGCGAATGGTTACAACGAGATGCTCGATACCGAATACGCGGTGCGGGCGATTTCGATCAATTCGACGCGGCAAGCCGGCGTTTCTGATTTGAGCGGCGGCACGACGGTCAACAGTCAGCTTCAGGATGTGACGTCTGCCATCGCGATGTCGATCGCGAACCCGACCATTTCCGGAGGCGTCTTCGAGATCGATGCAACCTTGAAGAACAACGGCATCTCTTCGCCGGACGGCACGGCTTACGGACCTATCACTTACCGGATCGTTTCGATTTCTGATCCAACCGTGAAAGTCATCAACGCCGACAACGGTGGCGATGGCCAATCAAACCCGGCCGCGTTTGTTTACAACCAGACGCTTCCAGCCGGAGCTACCTCAAACGCCCGTCACATCAAGTTCAGCGATCCCGGCTCGCGGATGTTCACCGTGACGGCCACGATCACAGCCCGCGTGCGCACTGCGCCAGTGGGGATGAACGGAAGCCAGCCCGGCGACGGCGCCGGTACCGGCTTGCCGCCGACCGACGTGCGGTTCAGCTCGCAAACCGAAACGCTATCCGGAATCGTGGTTGCAGGCAGCGCCGGTAATGTGATCATCAGCGGCGTTGACTATGTCGACATTCCCTTTGTCGCCAAGCCGAATTCATTCGGTGTGGACGGCGCGATGGACACGTTCCCGGTTTCGGCCGGTGCTCTTCCCGATCTCGATCTGCAATTGCTCGACGATCAGGATCATGTGTTGTCCTCGTCCGGCAATCTGGGGCCGAAGGAATTCGTCAGCGGCGCAATGACAGCCGGCAAGACCTATCGTTATCGCGTCACCGGGTTCGTCAACGGTCCGACGCAGGTCAACATCACGAGCAAGCAATACTTCCCGGCAGGCATGGCGCCGAGCAGCAGCGGTGGCAGTGCCACGTCACCGTTGCCGACAGTGCCTGGCGTCACGCCGCTCCGGACGATGCAGTTGAGTTTCAATCCGCTGACCAGAACAGTCAGCTTGAAGAAGTAAGTCCAGGTTGAGAGTCGTCCCGAGTATTACCAAGACTTCTCTCGCCCCGCTTGAACGCCTCTCCGAGACGGGACGCTCGGAGAGGCGATTTTTTCCACGAGTCGCGTTTAGCTTGTCGCCTACGTGACCTCATCGACTGAATAAAAAAGTAGCAGTTGCGAGCACCCGGATGTATCATGCTGCCCGCTCTCCCCGGCACTACAATGTTTTCCCCCAGGCAATCAGTGTTCAGAATTTTTCTGCGCCTTTGCCGCCGGCGCGCGGCCATTGCGGCCGGCCTGCTGATCATCACCGCGGCGACAATCGCTTCACGGTCGAAAGCAAAATCCCATTTCGCACCTGACGTCGCTCCGCGAATTCTGCTCGATGAATCCGGTCCTGACGTCAATCAAGCCGCCGCGTTTGAAGCAACTTGTTTGGTTCGTGATCCGTTTCACCTCGTCTCTCAATATCCATGGTTCGTGCCCGCCAACGATCAAAATACGCGTGTGACCGTCTTCGTAACGAACGTGGTTGCGGGATCTCAGGTGACCATCACCCTCGTCGATGCGCGGGGACAAATATCCAGATTCGGCGCCGAGAATATCCTCGATTCGCCCGGCAATGCTTTCTCGCAGATGACCTTCCGTCTGCCTGGCGGCCTCGCGCCCGGCCCGTGCAGCATCACCGTTACGAACAGCGCCGGAGTCAGCAACGCCGCCAGCTTTCGCGTGGCGTTTGAGTCGAATTATTGGAGGCAGGATTTGCAGTCGCTCGCCACGCAACTGCCTGTTTCGCACGTCAATGCGTTTACCAGGATTTCGCGCGCGCAGTTCGATCAGATGGTGGCCGATCTCGATCGTGATATTCCGTCATTGCAGGACCACGAGATCGTCGCTCGCATGATGCAGATCGTCGCGTCAATCGGCGACGCGCATACGACCTTGAGCTCGAGCGGGTCGCTGCTGCGTTTCCGCACTTATCCAATTAAGACCTACTGGTTCACCGACGGGCTGTACGTTACCAGCGTGGCGTCCAGCTATCCGCAGGCCTTGGGTAAAAAGTTAACGAGATTTGGAACTCAAACCAGTAGCGAGGCGAACACGAAAGTTGCCACTGTGATTTCGCATGAGAATGACGCCTGGCTCAACGCCCAGGCCCCAGCGCAATTTTCGTCTCCTGAAATTCTGCAGGCCTTGCGCGTATTCCCCGGTTTGCAAAGCGGTGCGTTTGAAGTGCAGGGCAATGCCGGAGGGTTAACGACGGTGGATATTTCCGCGGTCGGCGCCAATCAAACTGTGAACTGGTTGTCGCTTCCCGATCCCGCGCAGACGCCGACCCCGCTCTATCGTCAACATCCCGAGTTGAATTATTGGTTTGACTACGTGGCCTCAGCGCGGACGGTGTACTTTCAATACAACGTTTGCCAAAACCGCGCGGACCTGCCGTTCAATCAGTTTCTGCAGCAGATGCAGCAGTTCGTCGGGACTCATCAAACCGATAAGTTGGTGATTGATCTAAGGAACAATAGCGGCGGCGACTCTTCGATTCTGCAGCCCTTGATAAACGCGCTGGCGACCGATCCCGGTTTCAATCGCAGCGACCGGCTGTTCGTAATCACCGGACGCTTAACGATCTCGTCGGGCTTGTTGAATGCGATCAGTCTGCGGCAACAGACGCACGGAACGTTTGTCGGTGAAGCAACCGGCGGCAAGCCGAACCATTTCGGGGAAGTCGGAAGTTTTCGTCTGCCGAACTCGCAGCTATTGGTGACTTATGCCAAAAAGTTTTTCAGCACGGTCTCCGGCGATCCGGCTTCGCTGTTTCCCGATACAACCATCGAACTGTCCGCAGCTGATTATTTCGCCGGCCGGGATCCGGTGTTGGAAAATATTCTGAATCGTTAGGCCGGCGCGATTAACTGTGTAACGCCGAGCGCGTTTTGACGGCGACATCCTTCGGTGGTAGATTCGCGATACCCCAATCCCCTAAAACAGAATACTTAATCTGACTCGCCCGCATGACCTTCGTTTGAGCCAGTGAGTATTGCGATTTGCTTTCGATGTCGTAGCAAATCGAGTTCTGTTTTTCATCCCTCGGAGTCTCAAGATTTTCTCAACCCCCACGCGTCATCATCCCCGCACTCAGACAACTCTTCCCTCGATTAATTTGCGTGCGAGATCCGGAGGCACTCATGCGAAACAGTCGTCGTCACACAATCGTTCACACAACTCTCTTCGTTCTGCTGTGCATCATCCTGGCAGTCATGGCTTCGTTCGGCACCTTCTTTCGGGGACGAGCGGCGACACCGGCGGCCGGAAGCATTGCGCCCACCGTGGGCGCGAACACAACATGGAACGGTGATTCACTGGCTACCGGCGCAACCGGCGGCGAAGGCCAGTGCATCGACAGCGGGCCGGCAAAAAACTGCGACAGCTTTGCGCTGACAGTGTCCGGCAATCAGAGCGATTGGAACGGCAAACTGGTCCAGGTGCAGATCACCTGGCAATTGGGGACGCATGATTACGATCTCTATGTTCACAAGGGTGACCTGACTGGGCCCATCGCGGCGCAGGGAACTAACGGAGGGCAACCGAGCACGAGTGAAACAGCCTATCTCGATCCGGCGAGCATGGGCGTGGGACTCTATACCGTTCACGTCGCTTACGCGGTCGTTACTCCGGGGCAGGATATTTACAAGGGCACCGCGACCGTCGTCCCGGGTTTGACGCCGGCGTCGCTCGCATCCGGACCGGCCCCACGTTTTCAAAACCATTATCCGCAGCCGGCTCAAATCGCTGCCGGTAAAGGCGTCGATTCCGGAGAGCCTTCGATTGGCGCGAATTGGAAAACCGGCAAGTCGATGTACATTTCTGATCTCACGACGTTTCGCGTGACGTTCGACGATACGTGTCCGGCCAATGCGCAGAGTTCGATCTGGGAAGACAAGAGCGCGCCTAACAATGCGGACAGTCTCGATCCGATTCTCTTTACGGACCACGGTTACAACACGGCCGCGCCGACCGTCGGCCGAACCTTTGTTTCCGAATTGAGTGGCCAGGACAGCTTGGCTGCTTACACTGATGATGACGGCGACAACTGGACGCCGAGCCAGGGCGGGGGCATTCCTTCGGGCGTCGATCATCAAACGATTGGAGCGGGCCCGTTTCATTTCCCGCTCACCGGCGTCGCTTATCCAAACGTCGTTTACTACTGCTCTCAGGACGTGGTGCAGGCGTTCTGCGCGCGCAGCGACAACGGCGGCCTGACCTTTGGCGCGGGAGTTCCGATTTATGGCAACAACACGACCTGCGTCGGATTGCACGGTCACGTAAAAGTAGGCCCAGACGGCACGGCCTATGTCCCCAATCGCAGTTGCGACAATCTGACCAGCGTCGTTGTCTCTCAGGATAACGGCGTCACCTGGACCATTCGGAATATCCCCGGCAGCAATATTTCCAACAGCGACCCCGCCGTTTCGATCGGCCGGGGCGACAAGGTGAGCGGTGGCCGCCTGTACGCGGCCTTCGGCAGTGGGGACACGGCCGCAGGTGTTTCGGTCTCAGATGATCACGGCGCGACGTGGAAGAACACGGTCGACGTCGGTTCACTCGCTGGCATTAAAGCGGTGGCCTTCCCGGCAATTGTCGCCGGCGACGACGATCGTGCGGCTTATGCGTTTCTCGGCTCGACGACTTCAGGCAGTCCCGACGATCGCGGGTTTGCCGGCTTCTGGCATCTCTATATTGCGACCACGCTCGACGGCGGCGCGACCTGGAAGGTGAGCGATGCGACTCCGAACGATCCGGTCCAGCGAAACGGAATCCATCTCGGTGGCGGCTCGCCGCCGCATCGCAATCTGCTCGACTTCATCGGCATTGATGTGGACAGACAAGGTCGGATTCTGGTCGGCTATGCCGACGGTTGTACCGGCCCCGCGTGTGTGCAGGGACTGAATACTTCGACGGGAAACTCGTACACCGAGATTGCGGCGATTGCGCGTCAATCTGGTGGGCCGCGTTTGTTTGCCGCCAACGATCCTTCGGCGCAACCTAACGTGCCCGGCATTCCGTATCTGACGGTCGGCCGCGACGGCGCCGCAGCAACTTTGACCTGGTCAGAGGCTGACAACGGCGGATCGGCAATTACCAACTACAGTGTCTTCCGCGGCACGAGCAGCGGGAGTGTTTCGTTCCTGACGAGCACCGGCACGACGCCCAGCTTTGTAGATAATACCGCCGACGCCAGCACGACCTATTTTTATCGAGTCACGGCGACCAATGCCGTCGGCACTTCATGCAGCAGCAACGAGGTTAAATCCCAGCCGGTCGGCGAATCGAAATGCACGGGCCTGCAAGTCGTCGTCGACCCAACCGGCGATCAGAAATCAGCGCCCGCCAACGCCGATTTGGATGTCACCGAAGTACGCGTCGCCGACAACGTGATTGGCGGAAAAGAAAAGATCAGTTTCAAACTCAAGGTCGCGAATCTGAGTACGCTAAATCCGAACCGGCAGTGGCGGGTGATTTGGAATTATCCTACGCCGCCGGATCAGACGACGCCGTTTACCGGCTCGTACTATGTCGGCATGAATACCGACGGATCGAGCGCGGTCTCGTTTGAATACGGCACAGTCACGACGGTCGAAGCCGTGCCCGCGAACACGTCAACGCCAAACAAGATCGGCGCCGCAGACGCCGAATCGAGTGTCGATCAAGCCGGCGGGACAATTACGATCGTGGTTTCGGCAGACAAGATTGGAACGCCGAAAGTCGGCGACGTGATCGGATCGATTGTAGGCCGCACGTTTGCGGGCAATGGCAATCAGACTTTGCTTTCAAGTTCGGCTACCGATACGACGAACTCGGCCGGCGCGCAGGATCCCTATACCGGTAAGAGCTATCGCGTCGTAGGCAACGCCGTCTGCGCTGCGGCCACACCGACGCCTACACCGACGCCCACGCCTACTCCGACGCCGACGCCTACTCCGACACCGACGCCCTCGCCGACACCGACGCCCTCGCCGACGGCCACGCCGACGCCGACTGCGACCCCGACGCCGACGCCAACCCCGACTGCGACACCAACACCGACACCCACGCCGACGCCGCTCGCGGTCTTTACCTTTAATTCGTCAATCTATTCAGTGCAGGAGGGCGTGACTGCGGTGAACGTAACAATCTTGCGCACCGGAGTAATGACCAGCACCGCAAGCGTCGATGTTATGAGCGCGGACGCCACGGCAAAGCAGAAAGGCGACTACACGTTCCTGATCGGACACCTGGTGTTCGGACCAAATGAATCG
Source organism: Pyrinomonadaceae bacterium (assembly GCA_036266295.1). Classification (GTDB taxonomy): domain Bacteria; phylum Acidobacteriota; class Blastocatellia; order Pyrinomonadales; family Pyrinomonadaceae; genus UBA11740. The sequence goes on from DATANL010000008.1 coordinate 11,061, forward strand.
CAAAAGACCGTCCAGGCGCTGATCAGCGATGATAATTACAGCGAAGGTCCCGAATCGGCGACGCTGCTTTTGCAGAACCCTGTTAACTCCACTTTGGGGACGCCGCGGGCCGCGACTCTGCAAATACTCGACAACTCGCCGGAAGCGACGGGCAATCCGATCGATGTTTCGCGCACGTTCGTCGGCGAGCACTATCACGATTTTCTCTACCGGCAGAGCGATGTTTCGGGCGAGGATTTCTGGACCAATCAAATTGAGCAATGCGGCGCCGACAGCGAATGCCGCCGCGCCAGGCGGGTGGCCGTGTCGGGCGCGTTCTTCCTTTCAATTGAATTCCGGCAGACAGGCTATGTCGTGATTCGCGCGCACAAGGCCGGCTTCGGCAGCGCGAAGAGCACGCCGCGATACACAATCTTCCTGCGCGATCAGCGGGAGATCGGCGACGGCGTGATCGTGGGCCAGGGTAATTGGCAGGCCCAACTCGACGCGAACTTACAAGCCTATCTACAGGACTTCGTGACGCGTACGGAATTCACTTCACAGGCGTCGTTCGCCATCGGAGTCGCCGCCTCGACTTATGTCGATGGGCTGTTCGCGAACAGCGGTGCCGTGCCGACTGCGGCTGAACGAAGCGCCGCTATCTCGGCTTACGGCAGCGGCGATACTGCGGGCCGGGCCAACGCCTTGAAGAGTGTCATCAACAGCGGATCAGTATTCAACAAGCTCTACAACGATTCGTTCGTGCTGATGCAATACTTCGGTTACCTGCGGCGCAATCCCGACGATGCGCCGGACGGCAACTTCAGCGGCTACGATTTCTGGCTGGCGAAACTTAACGGCGTTAGTCAGCCGGGCGAGGACATGCGCGACGACACTCAGGCGCAGCATCGAACTGAGCGCGCGGAGATGATCCGGGCCTTCATTGAATCACCGGAATACCGTGAACGATTCGGGGGGAGTTCCAGCGGAAATCAGTTTGCCGAGCCGGACGAAGGAACGGTGGCGCGATTGATTAAGACCGTCGCTCGCTTCGCATGGTTTGGTTTGCTGAGTTAGATCGGGCGCGGGCGATTGCTTGCGCTCTCCCTCTGGGAGAGGGTTGGGTAAGGGCTTAGCGGCTGCCCACACTATCTGGAAACACTGCGAGAGCAAAACTTACTCAACATCAACTGCAAGGCTAGACCCTCATCCAGGGCAACCATTGA
>DATANL010000009.1:0-2313 GCA_036266295.1 Pyrinomonadaceae bacterium
CGTGACTTTCATGATGATCGCCGAAGAGCAGCTGCCACTCGAATTTCTTGCCGGTTTTTTTGGCCGCGCGATGTTCGTCGACGCCGGAGACGTGAGCCATCTCGGTCCGAATCAAGTCCGGCATCCAAAGCTTCTCTTTCAACCAGAGCGGCATGGCTTTCAGGAATGAAGGAAAGCCAGCCGGCGCGTAATCGAGATACGTCTCGAGCAGCCGATCGAATTTCAGCAGCGGCTTGTCATAAAAACCAACGTAATCGAGATCGTTTGCAGTTATTCCGGCTTCACTCAGACAGTAACGAGCCGCGTTCGCGGGAAAATTATGATCATGCTTGAGGCGGGTGAAACGTTCTTCCTGCGCCGCAGCAATGATCTCGCCGTCGCGGACCAGGCAGGCGGCGGAGTCATGATAGAACGCAGATATCCCGAGAATGTTCACAGCATTAGAATGAGAGTCGCTGAAAGGTTCCCTCTCCGAGGAGGGCGTAACAGCAGTTTAGAAGAGCGTGTATATGAATGGCGCGATGGCCGAACTCTTGGCCAACACCAACAGGATGCCGAACAGCACGAGCGTGATGACGATCGGCGCCAACCAATACTTTTTGTTCTCCTTCATGAACTGCCAGAGTTCGCCGACTACCTGTGCTTTGGACATCTCGCTCCTTAAAACATTTTTTCGTAATGCCGGGAATCTCTCTGGCGTGGGGAATAATCTCGCCAGTAACTTTCGCTGCGCGGCGCGCGCCGATTCAACGGGTCCCATCCCGTCATTCGCTTGATCAAACCAATCGGGGTGATCACGAAGAAATAAACAAACCCGAGAATGATGCGCGTAGAGACGTACGACAAAGCTTCGGCAAACGCCATCCACGCGCGGTTCGGATAGAAAAGCACGCGCGGCAGAATCGCTCCGAAAAACACGAGCACAATTCCCAGCGGCAGAGTGATCTGGGTTAGCGTGTGAAATTTTCCGCGATAGAGCCACCAGCAGCTGAGCAACAAAAACATGCCGCCGACAATAAGCCCGAACTCACGTTCGGCGCGCCACGATTTTTTCTTGCGGACGACTTCCATCATCATCCGTTTGCCAGCTTACGCAGGCATCCCCAAAACGAACGCTTCATCAATCCCTCGGGATAGGTGGTGAGGGCGCGCATCAGCCAACGTGCTCCTTCTGACTTGTCGCCTGATTCACTCGCCGCATACGAGCGTCGCAGAAACCGCGTCGAACGACACCAACGGCGGTCGGCGCCATGCAGGCGATCTTCGTACAGTTCAGAGCTGCGATCAAATTCCTCATCAAATCCATTCTGTTCGGCCACGGTCTTACTAGCCGCGTGAAGACGATAGCCGGCGAACAGCGCCGGAACGTGCTCACACCGATGACCGGCGAGCAACAATCGAACATACAGGTCGTGATCGAAATCGTAACGCCAGGCCTCGTCGAAGCCGTCACCAAGCAATTCCCTTTTCCAAAAGTGGCCCGGTTGCGGCGCTTTGTAGGCCCATGAAAGACAATGCGCAGCCGATTTGGGCACGACCGCGTGGATGATGTCGGTCGCGTGACCTTCGCCAAACATTTTGGTGTCGCCGCATATCCACTCAGCTCCCGGATGTTCGGTGAAATATCTCGCCACAGTCTCGAAAACGCCGGGCAAATAAATGTCGTCGCTGTTTATGTACGCGAAGACTTCACCCGTCGTGCGCGCCAAACCTTTATTGATGGCATCTACCTGGCCGCGATCCTTTTCGCTTTCCCAGTAGGCGAGGTATGGCTCATACTTCCGAATTATTTCTATGCTTTGATCCGTGCTGCCGCCATCGATCACGATATATTCAAGATTCGAATAATTCTGATCGAGTACAGAACAGATCGTTTCCTCGAGGAACTCACCCTGATTGAAGGACGGAGTAACGATCGAGATCTTTGGCGGCATGCTTCACTTTCCAGGACCGGCAGCCGTCGCCGTAAGCGACGCTTCGTACCACGCGATGGTCTTTCGTAAACCTTCTTCCAGAGGTGTTTGCGCCAGGAAACCAAAACGCTCTCGAGCTCGCGAAGTATCAAGCTGGCGGCGCGGTTGCCCGTCGGGTTTTTCCGATTGCCATCTGATTTCGCCCTTAAAGCCGGTCAGTTTCGCAATCAATTCAACCAGATCCCGGATCACCACTTCGCGGCCGTTGCCGAGATTGACCGGGTCGGCTTCGTCATAAACTTCAGCGGCCTTCGCTATTCCCTCGGCGCAATCTTCGACGTACAAAAACTCACGAGACGGTCTTCCCGATCCCCAAACCTCGATGAAATCGGCATTGCTT
>DATANL010000010.1:0-2965 GCA_036266295.1 Pyrinomonadaceae bacterium
CGCACGGCCGATATTGAATTGACTCTGACGGTCGGCGTGCATGGACCGAAGGAGTTGTACGTAATTGTGATTGACGATCGGGCTGTTGATAACAAACAGAGTTCCGTTTAGACGCCGGCCTTGTCCGGCGCGGGAGCCGTACAAGTGCGGCCTCTAAACTAATCGTAAGGGTGGACGAATCGTTAAGGGTGGACGAGGGGGAATGGCGCTAAACGAGGAGACTATGCGGAAAACTTTTGTCCTATTGTTCGTCGTGCTGTTGGCCATAGCCTTCGGTTGCAATCGATCGAAGCCAGGCAGCAAAAAATTAACGATCGCGGTCAGTCCCAAGGGTACGTCGCATGAGTTTTGGAAGAGTATTCATGCCGGGGCCAACAAGGCCGCGCGCGAACTTTCGACACCGGGCGCCGAAGTCGAAGTGATTTGGAAAGGTCCATTGCGCGAAGACGATCGCGAACAGCAAATTCAGGTTGTTGAAGGTTTCGCCTCCCAGGGTGTCAACGGCATCGTGCTGGCGCCGCTGGATAATCGGGCGTTGGCGCGGCCGGTTGAGGAAGCGAAGACCGCCGGCGTGCCCACCGTGATCATCGATTCTGCGCTTGAATCTCAGTCGATCGTCAGCTTCGTTGCCACCGACAATCGCAAGGGCGGGATGCTGGGCGCGGATCGACTCGGCGAGTTGATGGGCGGCAAGGGCAAGGCGATTCTGCTTCGTTATGCCGAAGGCTCGGCCAGCACGGAGGAACGCGAAGCAGGTTTTCTTCAGCAGATGAAACAGAAATTTCCGAACATCGAATTGATCTCAATCGACCAGTACGCCGGCGCCACCCGCGATACGGCGAAGCGCGCCTCAGAAAATCTGCTGAACAGGTTTGGCGATGACGTGCAGGGAATTTTTTGCCCGAACGAATCGACCACAGCCGGCATGCTTTCTGCTCTGCAGGACATCGGCAAAGCGGGTAAGGTGATGTTCGTCGGTTTCGATACCAGCCAGATGTTCATCGATGCGATGGGCGCGAAGCAGTTGCACGGCATCGTCGTGCAGAACCCTTTCAACATGGGGTATCTCGGCGTGAAGACGATGGTTGAGAGCCTGCAGGGAAAGCCGGTAGAAAAGCGAATTGATACTGGCGTTACGATGATCACACCCGACAATCTGAATGCCGCGGATACGCAGGCACTGCTGCATCCGCCGCTGGATCAGTATCTGAAGTGAGTTTCAAGTTTCAGGTTTCAAGTTTGTTTCCCGGTGCCGTCTTGAATCTATTGACGAACTTGAAACTTGAAACCTGAAACTTGAAACGAAAACCGTATGGTCGCTGAGACAAACAACGACTGGACCATCTCCGGCAGTGCGGTGGCGCGCAACTGGCTGAATCGCCTTGCGCCATTCCTGGGCCTGGTACTGGTAATTGTGGTGTTCGCGATTCTGATTGGCGAGCCGGAAAAATATCTTTCGCTTAAGAACCTGCGGACGGTACTCGCGCAGACCGTCATCGTGGCAATCGGCGCGATCGGAATGACGATGATCATCATCAGCGGTGGCATCGATCTGTCGGTCGGATCGGCGATCGCTTTGACCGGCGTGATTACTGCGCTCGGCATTAACGCCGGATGGTCCGCGACGCTGGCTGTGGCGGTTGGCATTTTAGTCGGCGGCAGCGTGGGGTTGGTAAACGGGCTGGCCATCACGCGACTGCGCGTGGTGCCGTTCATCGCGACTCTGGGAATGCTGGGCGTGGCCCGCGGAGTCGCGAAGGGGATCGCCGGATCGCAAACCGTAAACATGCGGGAGACATGGGCCAACGATCTATTGCTGACCGTGCCTAAGCAGTCATGGATGATTGTGGCGCCCGGAGTTTGGATCGCGATTGTCCTCGCCGCGGTAGCGGCCGTCGTACTGCGCCGCACCGTTTTCGGCCGTCGCATATTTGCGCTCGGCTCGAATGAAGCGGCGGCCCGCGCCTGTGGCATCGCTACCGATCGACTGAAGCTTTACATCTACGCGCTCGCCGGATTGTTGTTCGGATTAGCCGGCGTGATGCAGATGTCGAGGCTCCGGCAGGGCGACCCGACCGTGGCCGCCGGTTTGGAATTGGACGTGATCGCGGCGGTGGTGATCGGCGGCGGCAGTTTGAGTGGCGGCGAAGGCAGCATCCTGGGCTCGATGATTGGCGCGCTGATCATGGCCTTTCTGCGCAACGGCTGCCAGCAAGTTGGCTGGCCCAACTACATTCAGGAGATCATCATCGGCACCTTAATTGTTTTTGCGGTGGCGATTGATCGGTGGCGTCATGCGCGAATGATGAGCAGTGGTTAGTGGTCCTGATTACGTTTAGAGACCGCACTTGTGCGGTCGACGCCGGACAAGTCCGGCGTCTAAACGAACAACGTCGAGATGCCAATAACGATCACCAACGTAATCGTCCGCGACATTCGGTTTCCGACTTCGTTGACGCTTGACGGCTCGGACGCAGTCAATGTCGATCCGGATTACTCGGCGACTTACGTGGTGCTGGAGACAGACGATCCGGGCGGGTTGCGGGGTTACGGGTTGACCTTCACCAATGGCCGCGGCAATGAAATCTGTGTCGCGGCGGTGAATGCTTTGAAGCATCATGTGCTCGGCCACTCGCTCGATTCGTTGACTTCAGACTTTGCCGGGTTCTGGTTAAGCATCACTTCCGACAGTCAGGTTCGTTGGCTCGGTCCAGAGAAAGGCGCGATTCATCTCGCGGCCGGGGCCATCGTCAATGCCGTCTGGGATCTTTATGCGCGCGCTGAGCGCAAACCGGTTTGGAAACTGCTCGTCGACTTGTCTCCTGAGCAGCTGGTCTCGTGCATTCCTTTCAGACATATCACCGACGCCTTGACCGTCGATGAAGCGATTGGAATTCTCGAGCGCAGCCAATCGACGAAGGCAGCACGCGAAGCCGAAATGCTCGCGAACGGTTATCCCGCATAC
>DATANL010000011.1:0-5685 GCA_036266295.1 Pyrinomonadaceae bacterium
GCGCCAAAAGTGTTCCGCCAGTTCGACTGAGAAGTTCCCAATCATCTGGCGACGAGTCTGGATTTCGTAGACCAGATAAAAACGGCCTGACAGATCGACTACCGAGCGGACCAGCGCTTCATCCATCGGCACGATGGCTTCGCCGAACCGTTGAATGCCTCTCTTATCACCCAGCGCCTCTTTCAAGGCCTGGCCCAGGGTGATTGCGATGTCTTCGACAGAATGATGATCATCGATTTCGAGATCCCCCTCGCACTTCACTTCAAGATCGAACAAGCCATGCTTCGCAAACAGTTCGAGCATGTGATCGAGAAAAGGCAATCCCGTGTCGATTCGCGACTCGCCGGTCCCGTCGAGCACGAGTGTCAGCTGTACATCAGTTTCTTTCGTTCGGCGATGGGCCTTTGACGATCGGGTTGGCGGCAATTGGGTTTTCGTCATTCTCATGCTTACCTTTTCGGCGAACAGATTTCGCGCAAGGCTTCCAACAATTGATCATTTTCTTCGGGCGTTCCGACGCTCACCCGAAAGTAATCCGTCAGCTGCGGATAACTACTCACATCGCGAATCAGGATGTCGCGCTGCAGCAATTCGTCAAATACGCTTCTGGGGCTAGTTGCCGAGCGAACGATCATAAAGTTTGCCCGTGAACGCACCGGTTCCAGGCCCTCAATTTCAGACAATCCGTTGAAGAGTCGTTGCCGCTCTGAACAAACCAAATCAATCAGCGGCTGCAACGACGATTCAAATTGTTCGATCGCTACCTGGGCGGCGGTCTGCGAAACGATGTTCACGTTGTAAGGGAGCAGGGCCTTGGCAATTTCTTTTGTGAGTGCCGGCGCGGCCAGCAGATAGCCGATGCGTAAACCAGCCATCGCCATCGCTTTAGAGAAGGTCCGCAGAACTACCAGATTCGAATATTTATTAAGGAGCGGAACGACGCTCTCGCCTGAGAATTCGTGATAGGCTTCGTCGATCGCGATCAGGCCCGGTGACGTCTCGAGCAATGAAACCAGCTCATCCCGATCGATCACGCAACCCGTGGGATTGTTGGGCGAACAGATTATCGTCACCGCCGGCGAATGCGATTTGATCTCTCGCTTGAACGAGTCAACGTCGTAACTGAGGTCAGAACTCACGGGCACGCTGATCACATTACCGCCGAGAACAGTTGTGATCTGGCGATAGAGCGTAAAGGTTGGTTCGCTAATCACGACCCGCGTTCCGGCTCCGACGGTCACCATTAACAGTGCCTGAATCAATTCATTAGATCCGTTCCCGACAAGAATTCCCTCGGGTATCCAGCCGCTGAAGCTCGCCAAACTTTCGTGCAACGATTGCGGTGAGAAATCCGGATAACGCGACCAGGGACGTTCGTCTAACCGCCGCAGTGTTTCCTGCTTGATCGCCAGCGGCGCGTCCCAGGGATTCTCGTTCTGGTTGAGCTTGATGCGCGTTCGATCCGCTTTGAGCGAATAAGCTCGCAGTACGCGCACACTCTCTTTGATCATGTTCACCGGATCTGACATTTCAGTTTTCTTTATTGCGAATCAGGGCTGACTGGGCGTGGGCCTCTAGTCCCTCGGCGCGGGCCAACGTGGCAACGATTGGACCGGCCTGTCCCAGTTCTCCCGCGGAATAATTAATCAAACTGGTTCTCTTGATGAAGTCGTTGACACCGAGCGCGGACGAGAAGCGCGCTGCGCCCGCTGTTGGCAATACGTGGTTTGGCCCGGCAAAGTAGTCTCCCAACGCTGTCGGCGAGTAAGCGCCCAGGAAAATTGCTCCGGCATTTCGGATGCACGAAGCAATCTGCTCATTGTCGGCAGTCATAAGTTGCACATGCTCCGGCGCCACCTCATTCGCGAGGTCGCAGGCTTCCTCCAGATCATTCACGACGATAATCGCTCCGTATTGCGCGAGTGATTTTTCAATGATGGCCGCGCGCGGCAGTCTCGCCAGCTGATTCGTCAATTCACGATCGACCTCGTGCGCCAATCTTTCGCTGGTGGTGATCAAAATGGCGCAAGCATCTTCGCCGTGTTCGGCCTGGGCCAAAAGATCGGCTGCTACGTATCTCGCGTCCGCGTCGTCGTCCGCAATAATTACGACTTCGCTGGGCCCGGCAATCGAGTCGATGCCCACCACGCCGTAAACAAGTTTCTTCGCCGCCGCGACAAACTGGTTTCCTGGCCCCGTGATCTTGTCGACACGAGGAACAGTCGCGGTCCCGAAAGCGAGGGCCGCGATTGCCTGTGCTCCTCCGACTCGATAAACCTCGGTGATTCCCAACTCGACCAACGCAGCGGCTACCGCCGGGTTCTCAGAAAGGGTTCGCGGCGGCGTCGCCACCACGATGCGCGGGACTCCTGCTACCTGCGCCGGAACTACGTTCATGATCACCGATGACGGATAGGCTGCCGTGCCGCCCGGCACGTACACACCGACTTTTTCAATCGGAGAGATGCGCTGACCAACCCAACTACCTGGCGTCGATTCAAGTTTCCAGGAATCTGCTATCTCTCGCTCGTGAAAGGCCCGCACCCTCCGGATCGATTCACGCAGCGCATTGACCAGCGTTGAGTCAGCCCGAGCCGCAGTTTCAGCTAAGAACGTCGCTTCAACTCTGAGATCGGCCGGGTCAAGCGATACGTGATCGAACTGTTTCGAGTAATCGATGAGCGCCGCATCGCCTTGTTCGCGGACTCTGTTGATGATGGCAGCGACATCGCTCTGAAGTTCGATGTCGAGCGCCACCTGCCGCGCGGCAACAGATGCCAGTTTTTCGCGGCGTCGCTGCTGGTCTTGTCCTCGTATGATTTCGATCATGGTGCGACCCCGGCAACCTGGCTCAACGCCTCGATGACCTGGGATATCTCTTTTACCTTGAGTTGATAACTGGCACGATTGACTATTAGCCGCGCGCTTAATTCAGCAATCTCTTGGATCGCTTCCAATCCGTTATCGCGCAGGGTCCGGCCTGTTTCCACGAGGTCAACGATGCAGTCCGCAAGACCAAGACCCGGCGCCAGCTCCACGGATCCGGAAAGCGTGATGATCTCCACCGGCTGGCCGCGCGCACCAAAATAAGAAGTGGCGACTCGCGGAAACTTGGTCGCGACGCGAACTATTCGGTGGCCATAAGCCGGCATCTCAACCGGCGCAGCGACTACAAAGCGGCAGCGCCCGATGTCCAACGTGAGAGGCTGCACCACATCCGGTTCGTATTCGAGCAGCACATCCCGGCCCACGATGCCACAGTCGGCCACGCCACGTTCGACGTAGACAGGTACGTCCATCGGCTTTACGAAGATGAAACGAAAACGCCCGGTCTCATCTTCAATGGCCAGACGCCGTGAACCGTTGGCGTCGCGCAATTCACAAAGCTCAGATCTCCGCAACAACTCGAGTGCGGGTTGTTCTAATCGTCCTTTGGCGATTGCAATTGTCAGTCTTGTCACGATACCGCCTCTAAGTTGAGCTCTACGCGCTCTCCCTGAGCACGTCGCCTGAGCACCTCACGCAGTCTTGCCGTTACGTTTTCGTCAGCAACGACTTGCGCTGTTCGTTTGCGGTCGTCCGCGCGCGACGTGAACAGCCCCATGAGCACTTCCAAATCCAGGACGAAGCCAACGGCTGGTTCAGCTTTGCCGAAGTTGGCGGTGAGATTGTCGTATCGGCCGCCGCTTCCCACCCGCGCCCCGGCGCCCTCGATATAAATCTTGAAAGTGAGCCCGGTGTAATAGTCGATCTTTGATACATCTCCGAAGTCGATCTCGAAACGATCGGTAATCGAAAGTAGATCGATGAGACGCCAGAGACTTTCGAGACGATCGAGCGCTGCTTGAGAGCGCGAGTTGGTGATTACCTGGCGGGCCGCTGCGAACGTTTCCTGCTTGCCCGACAATCGAATCAGTTTTGAGAATGCGTGACGTTCATGCGCCGGAACGTGCGGAGCCAGAAACGATTCCAGATCAGCCTGGTTGCGGCTATCCATGAGTTGCCGCAACTGATTGCGAGCATCGGGATCAAATCCCAGAGTCTCAGCGATGCCATTAAAGATTTCGACATCGTTCAGGGTGATAATGTATTTGCCGTCGAGACCTAATCGATTAAGAATTTCAGAGGCGATCGCCAACACTTCCATGTCCGCCGCGAGGCTGTTCTGACCGATAAGTTCGCAGCCGACTTGGATCGACTCTCGGCGCCAGTCTGCGTGCGACCGATGGGTGAGACGAAACACAGGCGCGCCGTAGCAAAACCTGAGCGGCCGCCGGCGATTTAGAAAGAGCGTTGCTGCTGCCCGTGCGATTCCAGAAGTAACGTCCGGCCGCAGCGCGAGCAGACGCCCATCCGTATCGATAAATCTAAACGCGCGATGCGCTTCGGCAGGTCCCATGCCCCTTTCAAACAATGAATAGTAGTCGACCGTGGGCGTGGCGATCTCTTCGTAAGACCAGCCGTCAAAGACCGACATCGCGGTTGCCTCCACGGACCTGCGCTGCCGCAGTTCTTCACCGGCGCTGTACTGCAAACCGCTGGGGATGCTTGAGAGTGACTCAGTCATAATCAATATTAAGGTGCACAAAAAAACCCGCCGCCAGTTCATTTTGGCAGCGGGTTCTCGGAAACTTTTGTGATTTATTGCTAGTCGCTAGGTTCTTCCAGCTTTCGCATCACAATCGTCAGCGCGCTGCCACGATGCCAATGATGGTTGGCATGATGGTGGTGCCGATTCGTGTGATGAAAGTTTTGCTGGCGCACTGTTTGAAATCTAACGCGGCTTTTTATATACGAAGCGTCGGGCCGATGTCAATGGAACACAGTCCGATGCGGTGGTCAATTGAATCTCTAGGTTCTCATAGTTATTGAAATTCCCCGGACGAAGATACAACAACTTACGAGACTTTTCTCATAGTTATTGAGTCCGAATTCTCATAGTTATTGATATTATCCCCATAAATCACCATAGTTATTGCTACCGCGCCGCTGCTTCAGAATTGCCATCAACAATATTCGACAGTCCCCACCGACGATCTTGTTACGAGCATTGCTTATCACTCCAGCAACCCGATGCGGCCTGACAAACCGATGCACCGCAAATTGCATTCGGAGCGTCAGAACACGCTTTCAGAATCCTAAGCGGGCGTTTGGTTGTACTTGGTAGTACTAAGGCATAACTTTCGAACCCGACACAAACTCGGGATTATCTCAGAAAACTTTTGCCCATACGACTCGTCAATGATATAAATCGTTCACGCCATCACCGTCATGTCCTCGCAACTTAGACCAAGTCTCGGCGTGCCACTCTTGAGTTTTGGGTTGTGAGTGATGGGCGCTCTGGCCACACGCGCCTTGTGTGAATACGCGTGACGATGCGAAGGAGAAATCATGGCACCCAGTACTCTTCTGTTAGTACTACAACAGTCGCAGGAGCCCGCCGAAGTGAAGTACATAGTTGCGGTAGTTGCGGCCATAACATCCATTTCTGTCGCTGTCATCTCGGCTGCAGTAAGTGTCGTTAGTATATTCATCTCACGCGCGAATCAGAACGCACTGCAAAAACAACAAGCCGAACTGACGCAAAAAAACCAAACAGAGCTGGCTAAACTCCAAGACCAACTTACGTTAAAAACAGAGAACGCGTTGGAGAAGACGAAATCAGAACTAGCGGAAACTTCCCAG
>DATANL010000012.1:0-3434 GCA_036266295.1 Pyrinomonadaceae bacterium
GGCCGCGGCCCCGCAGAGCGCGGCTGAGTTGAATGCTGAATTTTCGATCATGCGCATCTATCTCCGGGTCGATCCGCAGCAAGTTTTCCCGATGCTGCAACCGATGGTGGGCCGTCTCAATGAACTGGTGTCCGCCGCGGTCGTGCTCGACGGGATTGACTATCGTTATCTGAAAGATGGCGAGTGGATAATGCAGAATGGCAACGGGCTCTCTGGCATGGTCATGTCGGTGGACCGCCTGCTCGCCGACCTCGGTCGCGTCGATTTCGAGCGCGCGCGCACCCTGGCCGACCAAATCGGTCGTCCCGAGATGCGGGTGATGATGGAGATCGATCTCGTGCAGACGACCATCAAGGGCAGGCCCGCAGCAAATCTGATGTCCTTCCCCGGAAGAATCACCGGCGGGAACGTAATCATGAATTAGTTTCGACGCCTGCGAAGCAGGCGGGGTGCGCGTCACCCCAGGCAATGGTTGCCTTCGCCCGCTATTCCGAGTATCGTGCGGCTCCCATGTCGAGTTCCCGCAAATTCGATCTGCACACGCATTATTATCCGCCAATTTACTTCGACAAGATTCGCGACCTGCCTTCTGAATTCTCATTCGGTCAGAGTCCGTCCGGGCAAACCATTATCACGCATCGCGGCGCGCGCTTCTTTGGCGTAACGCCGCCGATGACCGATGTCGGCAAACGGCTCGAAGACATGGATCGCGTCGGCATCGACGTCGAAGTCGTCTCGCTCTCGACGCCCAACGTCTTTTTTACCGACGCCGACCATCAGCCGGAAATCGCGCGCATGGTCAACGACGCCTACGCGGAATTGGCCGCGCAACACCCGGTGCGATTCAAAGGCTTCGCGTCGATTCCGATGGACGCTCCGGATGCGGCCTTGCAAGAGCTTCATCGCGCCATCGACGAATTGAAATTGAACGGCGTGATTCTCTTGAGCAACATCGGCGGCCAGCCGCTGACTGCGCCTGCCTATCGTCCGTTCTTTGAGGAAGCGAACCGGATGAAGCTCTGCATCCTTTTGCATCCGATGCTGCCGGCCAACACCGATCCGTTTCGCGAATACGTACTGGGGCCAATCGTCGGATTCATGTTCGATACGACCCTGGCCGTCGCGCGCATGTGCTACGACGGAATGTTCCGCGACTTCCCCGACATTCGCTGGATCGTCGGACACCTCGGCGGCGCCGTTCCTTATCTGATGGAGCGAATGGATAACGGCTACCGCGACTTTGTCGAGTGCCGCGCGAAGATCGATGAACTGCCCAGCACCTATCTCAAACGGCTCTACTACGACACCGTCAATTTCAATTCGCACATGTTGCTGATGGTGCGGAATATGATCGGCGCCGGCCAGATGGTGATGGGCAGCGACTATCCGCACCTGCTGGGCTCGATCGATCGGGCCGTATCGGCAATTGAGAATCTGGATGTCCCGGAAGCAGAGAAGCAAAAGATCTTCGAAGGCAACGCCCTGACGATTCTTAACAACGTGTAAAAACTCCCGTCGGGTTGCATTCACACTTCCTTCTTCAAAAAGAACAGCGTCTCACCTTCGCTGATTTCCGGCAGCTCACCAAACACCTCGTAACCCAAACCTTGATAAAACGGTAAAGCCTGAAAGCTGCCGGTCTCCAGATAAACCAGTGGATGGCCGTGGGACGCCGCGTATCCTTCGATCGCCGTCATCAACTGCGAACCAAAATCGCGGCCGCGATAGTTTTCATCCACCCAAAGCGCATCGATGTGCAGCGAACGACCCCACAGGCTGCCCTGCACGCCACCAACAATCTTCCCGCCCTCGTCCCGCAGAAAATAAGCAACTGGTCGCGTAGGTTCGTTGCCGGTCTGCGCGCGGTTGAAGCCGCGCACGCCATCAAGGATCGCGCGGAAATCATCAGGCTTCGGATGCTCGTCTAACTCCAGTGTAGGTTCCATTTAAGTTTAAAGAATCGCCGGCAGTTTAATTAACCGAAGAATGGTCTGCAATTGCGGTCGTTGTTTCTATTCTATCTGCGCATCTGCGTAATCTGCGGATAACTCTTCTTATCGACCTGCCCTTTGCGCTTACTTCAGGCTGTGGCAGAATTCTCTCATCCCGGCGTTTCCTTTCAGGAATTTCTTTAGACACAACGAAGGAGTACAACGATCGTGATACGCATTCTGTCGCTGGCGATTTTAATGACCATCGTTTGCGGCGCGTCGGTGCGCGCCCAGACCGACACCTGGGTGCACGCTGATCCCGCGCGCATCGTGCCGCAGCAACTCTCCGTGTTTAGTTGCAGCGGACAGACCACCGTCAACGTGCGCTGGGTTTTTGCTGACGGCGGCTACCGGGTGACGCAGCCGCCGGTCGTCACGCGTGCCGGCAGTACGATCTCGCTCGATACGCGCGTCGAGGAATACACCGGTCCACGCACGCTCGCCATCGTGGCCTTCGAGAAGAACTTCGACATCGGCACGCTCGAGCCCGGCACCTACACACTCACCGTCAAGTCGTGGGACGCGCCGCTCAAGCAGATTCAATTTACGCTGAACGCAACCCCGCCCGCGCCGCAGCCGATTGATGGCCTGTGCTTCTTTGTCACGCAGCAATATCGCGATTTCCTCTCGCGTGATCCCGACGGCAGCGGTTTCTCGTTCTGGACGAATGAACTGATGAATTGCGGCATGGACACGCAATGCCGCGAGGTGAAACGCATCAACGTCAGCGCGGCTTTCGCCGTCTCGTTCGAGTTCCACGAGACGGGCTACTACGTCTATCGCATGTATCGCGCGGCGCTCGGCCGGCGCCCCACCTTCGCTGAGTTCGTGCCCGAAGCGGCCCAACTCGGCAAGAACGTGATTGCCGGCGGTAACGATGCGTGGATGATTAGACTCGGCGGCAACAAAGACGCTTACACCGGCCAGTTTTTCTTCCGGCCTGAATTCCAGGCACGCTACGCCGGTCTCACCAGCGCGCAGTACGTCGACAAACTCTTCGAGACGGAAGGCATCACACCCACCACCGCGGAACGCGACGACATAATCAACGGCCTCGATCACTGCAACTTCTCTCTCGGCTGTCCGACGCGGATCTCGGTCCTGCGCCGCATCGTCGAGAACGCCGCCTTCGACCGCAAAGTCTTCAACGAAGCATTCGTGACGATGGAATACTTCGGCTACCTGCGCCGAGATCCCGACGCGAACGGCCTGCAGTTCTGGCTGTCAAAGCTGAATCAATTCAACGGCAACTACGTCGAAGCCGAGATGGTCAAAGCCTTCATCAATTCCGACGAGTATCGCAAACGATTTCCATAGATCATGAGTGATGGGTGATGGGTTACGGGTGATGGGTGATGGGTTACGGGTGATGGGTTATGAGTCATGAGTGATGAGTCATGAGTGATGGGTTATGAGTGATGTGTGATGAGTGATGAGTGAG
This sequence comes from Pyrinomonadaceae bacterium, assembly GCA_036266295.1. GTDB lineage: Bacteria > Acidobacteriota > Blastocatellia > Pyrinomonadales > Pyrinomonadaceae > UBA11740. The sequence goes on from DATANL010000012.1 coordinate 3,433, forward strand.
GT
>DATANL010000013.1:0-11262 GCA_036266295.1 Pyrinomonadaceae bacterium
GAGTTGATAACGTCCCGTCGCGGAAGTTGATTTACCAAAGCGGGTCTCGACGCCGAACGCGGTTTCGCGTCGCGATGAAACGGTCGCGAAGCCGGTCCCGGTGTAATCGCCAATCGGAGTGATCGAGGCGGCCGCGAGACGCTGGGTGAAGAAAAGCTTCGTCAGCGAATTGATTTGATAGTTCGCGCCGATGGTCGTCTGATCGGGATAGGTCGGATCGGCGTCGCCCAGATTCTGCTCGCGTTTGAGGGTGAAGTTCAGTTTGTCGGTAGCGTGCACGTCGATCGCGGCGGTGACCAGATCAGACGAAGTCCTCTTGTCAGTCAGGTTGTCCGTCAGGTCGCGATGGTCGAACCCGAAGTGCACCTTTATCTTCTCGCCGAGCGTTTGATCGAGCGCGGCGCCAAACGTGAGCCGTCCGTTATTGACGTTCGCGGTCTTGTTCCGTTCGTCGATGACCGCGAACTGTAACTTCGAGTGCCTGAAGGGATTCAATTCCAGGGCAGCTTCCGCTCTTTGCGAGCCGGGAGTGATCGTTCCGCCGAACGGATTGAAAAATCCCGCCGACGCATTCAGGTAGCGCGCCTTCAGATTGCCGTTGAAGAACGGCAACGGCTGCGCCAGCGTCATTTGATACGCATCGCCGTCGTGACGGGTGTCGCCGTCGGTCGAGAAGACGTTGCCGCTGCCTTCGACTTCGCCGTTGCTGCGCGCCCAGGCCATCTGGAGCGAACCGTGATTCGGCAGAGTCTTCTCGGCGTCGAGACCGCCGAGCAGAAAATCACCGCCGTTGGCTTCGCGCTGCAACACGGCAGAGAAACCGAGTTTCAGTCCAATCTTCTTGAAATTCTTGCGCGCGCGCGCGGTGTAAACCGCCGAGCTGAAACCCATCGCCCGATGCTCGTAGGTGACGACGATCTGTTTCAGGTTCAGGACCGAATCAAACGTCGAAACATAACGCAGGAAGAACAGGCGGCCATTGTCCGCGTCGAGATTGTAGTCGACTGAACGCGCCAGCGTTTCGCGCGAGATGACGACCTCAGGATTGCGCCGGTCGCGCGTTTCCAACAAGACGGTTTCCGATCCGGGCAGAATCTCTGTGTTGGACAGTTGCATGATTCCCAACTGGCCGGCTGGGAAAACGTCGCGGGCGAATGAAGTATCAGGACGCGCGCCGGTGATCGTAACGAAGTCACCGTTCGAATTTTCGAAGTGACCCTTGACGCCGGTGAGCTTGCGTGAGTATCCCGCCAGCGGAGCTTCCATGTCGGTTTCAAAATCGCCGAACATCATGAACGAGCGTTTGTGATCGATCCGCGCGTAGAGTTTTGAATTTGATGACGCAGCCTCGAAGCGTGTCGATGAATCACCGAACAATGGATACGCGCGATCGAGCGGATCGAGTTGGAACATGCGATCACGGCCGGCGGTGCGATTGATTGGCCGCTGTGTGTCGTAGCTCAACGTCAACATGCTGTCCCAGGGCAGCTTGCCGCTGTAGAAAAGGCTGACGCGGCTGCGGAAGTTGCCGGTTTCATTACGCAGCGAAACTTCGGGAATGCCTTTACCGAAACTCATCTCGGCAAAGCCGACGAGAATAGTGGGACGCATCTCTGATCCGATGTGCACCTGCGCGGTGGCGTCAATCTCTCCGGTTTGCGCTTTCAGTTTGGCTTCACCGGGCGAGCCTGAGCCGATGAGCTTTGCGACGGCTTCACCCTTTTCAGTTTGCAGCACGAGTTGTGAACCGGACTGACTTGCGGGTGTCTCGCCGGCTTGCGCTTTGCTCGCGGCGACTGCGTTGCTCGCCTCGGATTTGATTTCGCCGTTGCGGCTCAATTGGCCCGACGAGGTGTCGATGCCGACTTGTCCGTCGAGCGCGGGATTGCCCCACTGGTCGACCAGTTTGATGTGCACCAGCGTGAAATCGTTCCCGCCCGATTGAATCTCAGTCTTGTCGGCCACGACTTCCAGCCGGCGCGCCGGGCCGCGGCCCATCACGTTGATTTCGACGGCGTGACCTGCTTCACCACTCGGCCCGACGGCCGTCGCGCGAATGCGGTTGGCGCCGGGTCGCACGTTGATGCCGACAAAACCGAAAGTGGAAATCTGATTCTTGCGATCGAGACGACTCTCACCGAGATTCTTGTCAGAGATTCGCTCGCCGTTGACCTCGAGCTTCACTTGCCAGTTCAGTGCGGTGCGGACTTCGATGTCGAGAGCCGGCGCCATCGCGACCGAGTTGGCTGCCGGCGAGACAATTACGACATCGCCTGGCGCGACCGATGCCACCGTCTCAGTCGCAGCTACTTCGTACGTGCCGGGGCCCTTGGCATCCGGTTGTCTGGGCAGCGTTTTGGATCCATCTGCTGATGGAGATGGTTCTGACTTCGCGGGAGGCTGTGATTCAGCTAACGGCGCGGACTGGGTTAGTTGCGTCGATTCATCTTTCGATGACGACTTTCCTGATTTTCTTAACGCGAAGTCCTGGTGTAACAGCGCGCCACCTCCGACCGGCGTGCGCAGCAGGCGTGTCCAACTCTTGCCGGATTCGCGACCGTCATTCGACAAATGGTAACCGGATGGCAGGCTGACTGGATCGAGAGAAACAACCTGCGGACCATCGCCGAGCGAAGGGAAGTTGTAGAGGCCGGCAGAGTCGGTGATGACCGACGCGCCGTTGCTCAGATACAGGCGGACGCCGGGCATTGGCCGGTCGCCGGAATCGAACTGGCTGTTCTGATTGGTGTCGACGAACACGCGACCGACCAACACTTGCTGGGTCGAAAACACTCCGGCCGAAACGTAGACGGAAGCGCGTGCCGGTGACGTCTGGACCTGTTCGCCTGAGGGGAATGTGGCCGTGGCAATGGCCAGATTCTCCTGATTGCCTTGCTGGGCGTTCGCTCCGACGCGCAAGCGATAAAGCAGCTTGGCCGTTTGGCCGTGCGCGATCTCAGGCAGATGAAAATGCAGTTCGTTGTTCTGAATCTCGGGTTCGATTGGTTGCTCAGATGCGGACCCGATCGTTATCCGCGCGGATCCCGCCGCGTAATGAAACGATGATGGCAACACGTCGCGAATCGCCACGTTGCTTACCGGCGCCGCGGTCGGATTGCTCAACTCGACGCGATACGTGACGGTGTCGCCTATGTCCGCGCGTGCACGATCGGCGGACTTAATGATTTGCAGGCTCGAAGCCTCGAACATCGGAATGTTCAGGGCGACGGCAGCGAGATCGTTTATCTGCACGTCCTGGCGCACCAGATCAAAACCGCCCGCAATTGCCAGGGGTTGCCCATCGAGCGCATGCAATCCCAGAGCGAACAAGCCGGCCTCGGTCGGGTGCAGGCTGGCTTGAATCATCCGCGTGATGTAACCCTGCGCGCTGATGCGCAGAAAATAATTTGCTGCGGCGCTCTTGGCGCCAATCTCGTCCTGGCTCGGAACAAAACTGAAGTGACCGCTGGCGTCAGTCGCAAACGGGTTTTCATTTTTCGAGTTTGGATTGAAGCCGCCGTCCGCAGGCAGCCGCAAATAGTTTTCGCCGTTCGCATCGCGCAACAGTTCAACTTTGGCGCCGGGAATGGGCGACGAACTTCCGGCGCGGCCCGCGAAAACAATTCCGAACGGATCGGCGATTACGATCGCGCTTGAACTCTTCAATGAAGCGATGTTATCGGCAGCGAAGTTCGCTTGATTCAAGAGGCCGGTGCCCGCAATTGCACCGGCAGACAATCGTGCTTTGAAGGTGAAGTGAAAGCCTTCGCCCGGTTTCACGGTCGCGAAGCGCACCGTAATCAAATTGTTCTGCGCCGCACCTTCGTCAGCGTCGATCGCGTCTGACAACGAGCGGTCTTCAAGCGTTAGCGAAGCGGGCACATATGAAACGCCCGCCGGCAACTGATCTGAAACAACCAAATTTCGCGCGGCGGTATCGCCGTTGTTGCGGAAGGCGATTGAGTAAATGAAATCACCCGAGGCTGTGACGACGGACTGCGCGACGTTATTCACCAGCTTGAGAGGAGCAGTATTCGGATTGGCGAAGTCCGTCAACCGTGGTCCAACGCCAACTGCATTGATGATGGTTCCGATGTCCTGACCGCGACCGTTGACCGCGTTCGACGAATTCGACTGTGCGGTCAAGACCATCGCGATCACGCTCTGCGCGGGCGCGTCGTTCGTATTCAGCGTGGTCAGCACGCCCAGGCACGCACCGGGCGCAATGATCGGCGAAGCGGTTTCATTCAGGCGGACGGGCGTATCACCGTTGCTGACGTCGCCGTTGTTGTCGGTATCAAAATAGATCGCCGACACCGTTGCGGGCGCAGTCACTTCGAACGCGCTCAGCGTAAAGGTGTCGGGATTATTGCCGGTGTTGCAGACACGAAAGAGGCGGGTAGTTTGATCGTGAGGGGCGATTGTGTTTGACGGCGCAGTCTCATCAGGCGTCACGACGACGCCGGCCACCGCGGCAATCGTAATCGTCACGGTTTCCGAGACGACGTTGTAGGTTGCGCCGGAACCATCTTCGTAGGTTGCCTCGGCGCGATTCGATATCACGGTGCCGGCGCTTGAGCCGCCGTCTGCGATCCGCGCTGAAGCGCTGGACAGCATCGCAACCAAAGCGACTGCGACCGTGATTATCTTGCTACGTGAAAGAAACATTGAGGATTTTTGGGGTTGCGCCGGCTTGACGGCGCTTTGTCATTTGAGAATCGCGAAGTGCCCGAGACCTAAAAGCGGTGTCAAGCCACCGCACTCCAAAAAGGGGTTGAAGCGGCGCTGCGGTCTCACTGCTTCGCAGCTGGAACCGTCGCGCCGCTTCATTTCGAGCGTCACGATGAGCGTCGATTAATTAATCGAACGCTTGAACGTGAACACTGCGGATACACCAGGGCCGAGTGACGCGATCGTGTCCGTGTACTTCACGGCACTCACGGTAGCGACCACGCCCGAACCCGAATCGCTCGGCGATCCGCTGTTGGTGGTGTAGGTTCCCCAGTTATTCGGCGCAACCGAACCGTCTTCTGTGATGACGACGTTGCTGGCCGTCAACTTCACGCAGTTGGCATCGCCATTTGAGCTGGAGATGTTCGTGTACGTGATGTTGTAGGTGATGACCGCACCCGGAACTGGGTCCGTCGCCGCGCCGACGCCGGTAGCATTTGCTACGGTGAAGGCTTTATCGAGGCGTACGAAGCCGGTGTAAAGGCGGTCGATCGTTCGGTTGTTTGCCGAAGGCGTATTGCCGGAAGTGGCACGAATGATCGAGTCGTAACCTGACAACACGGTGTTGCCGGCCGGCTCAGTCACGCGGACCTTGATATTTGCTGACGAGCCAAAGCCAATCGCCAACGTAAGCGATCCGCCGCCCGAGACTGTCGTATAGCTCGTGCCACCATTGGTCGAGACTTCAACGGTGAATCCGGACGGAACAGTCGGCGCGTCAATCGTGAACGTGTCGTTGGCGTTGCCCGTGTTCTGGATCGTGTTGTCGTAGACGAGCGTGCCGCTCGCGGTGGTCACACCAGTCGGAGCGACGCCGGCGATACCGGTGTTGACGCTCTTGTTGGTGTAGTCGTCGTTGTTGTTGGTTGGGCCAACAGCACCAGGGGCGCTGAGTGGGCCAATCAACACTGAACCGACCGCAGTCAGAGTCGTGCGTTGAATCACGCCGTGACCGGAGCCGGCAACATAGGTTTCGTCGAAGTTGGCGTTGCTGTCGCCGTTGTTCGGCGTGGCATCGCCCGATTGATCGGTGATCGTCGTCGACAGACTGTTCTTGCCGAAGACATCGCCGATTTCATCGATCGTATTCGATGCATTGATACCGGTGTTAACAGTCACCACCATACTGATGGATGAGCTGCAGGTTCCACCGGCAGCTAACGTCGCGCCGACCGGGAAGGCGATGCGCGTCAAGCTGGAAAGTGGGGCAGGGGCTGAGGACGACCAGGTTGCCGACAGAGGAGCGGTGGTGAGCGCGCTGGTGGTGTAAAGCGTGCCGGCAGGGAAGGTCTGTCCCGACTTGAGGACGGTGTTAACCGGGATGGGGGCAATAATGTAAACCTGCGTCGAGCCGTTCAGGGTCACACCCGTAGCGTCGCGCAGGCCGTTGTTGCAAGCTTGCCAGCCGTAGGTGATATCTGAACCCAGGTCGACTGGACCCGCAGGCGCCGTCAAAGTGAGTTGGAGCAGAGTGTCGTTGACGACATTGGCGCTGATGTCGCCACGAGCTTCACGCAGGCCGTTCACGGAAGAACCCGAGACGGTGCGCACTTCATTCGCTGAGCTGTCAGCTGCTTGATTGTCGAAAGAAGGGCTGCCGGTGGATGCATCACCCAGAAGAATCTGGACGGATTGTCCGGCACTCGCGCCCGCATTGACGCTGACTTCGACCAACACGTGAATCGCCGCATTCTGCGCGACGTTCGCCGAAACTACGTCGGCGCCGTTGGTTTTAATGTCGGTGTCGCCGGCATTGATCGTGCCGCTGTTATCGACGTCGATCACCGCGCGCGTGACGGAGCCGGGCCCGACGACGCGAACGCTGGCGCCGCTGGCGAGGAACCGCACCTGGTCGGTAAAGTTGCCGGTGTTGGTCACCGTGAAGTTATAAAGAACGCCAGTCTGTCCGGCGACGACCGTCGGATTGCTGCCGGCGTCAGGCGTAATCGCCAGGCCGGAAACGTTCGAGACAGTTACCGTTACCGTGTTGGAAACGGTCGAATAGCTGTTCGTGCCGTCACTGTACGTGGCGCTGGCCTGGTTCGAGATAGTTGTGCCGCCAGGGGTCTGCGCGATCGCGTGCGCGCCTAGCGCACAGATGACCGCGAGGGCAAGTAGCAGTCGAGCGAACGCGCTCGTGCTCACAAATGTTCGTGGGTTTTTCATAATGTCCTCTTCAAAGTTTTGGGGAAGGTAAGGAGTGCCGTTATTTCACGCGCACTTTGTAGGAAGCGGAGAGCTTGCCGCCCTGGGCCAACGGGTCAGCCCACTCGTAACGGATGTCGGTGTACATCGCAATCGGGGCAGGGACGCGCTTGACCGATCCGTCGGCTTGCTTCTCTTCGATCGTCGGTTGGGGTGAGTACGACTTGCCACCGTCGATACTGTAGACGGCGTTGGCGCCATCGGCTTTGGCAGTGCCGGCAACGAATTCGGTGCCGCGCGGGATGTGACCGACAGCTTTGTAATTCTGCGCCGGCGCGTTGCCGCTGTTCTCAGACGTCATCGTCCAATCCAGAATTTCCCCCGGATTGACGACCGTCGCCTTTTCGAGAGCAATGCGGTTTGATTCGCGCTGCACCGATCCTGAAAGTTCGACTTTCACTTCGGGCCGCAACGCGTTGGCCAGCATGAAATGCTTCTGCGCGAAGGCGCCCGCGCCTAACACGAACAGTGACAGCGTGGCGACGCCAATCGCAGCAAACTTTTTCTTTGACTTCAACATTCTTTTGGTCTCCTTAGAGGATTGAGGCAATCTCGAGCTACTTAGTTTTATGAGTTTTGTGAAGCTTCCCGGCTTGTCGATTAATTGGTGATGCGTGGGAGCGCATTCAACCGCGGTTCACTCTACAAGCGTTGTGCCGCGGTTCGGGCGCGGCGCGTGGCCTGCCTTAAAGTGAAGTCACACGAGATGTTCGGAGTATTAGATGCTAGCGGGGCTGAATGTTGGGCCGGACTCGCGGCTGACAATGCGGCTGACCTTTTGTCAGCGCGCCTGACATTCTGTCAGCCGCGCCTTGAGGTAAGGCTGAATCACGTGGTCCACGGTCATGAGCCCGTGGCTACTGCTGGTGAGGCCGAAACCGCACAACCGGATCGTTCGGCTATTTCGAGCGCGATTTCGCAAATGCGATCGACTGAAAAGGGCTTACTAACCACCCAGTCGACTTCTGCATTGGCCTGTTCATCTGAGCCGACGACTTCTCCCCAGCCGGTGATGACTGCGATCGGCACTCTGCTATCGCGTTCGCGAACCGCGCGCGCGAATTCCCAACCGCTCATGCCGGGCATTCCCACATCGGTAAAGATGGCCTTGAAATTTCGTCGCGCGAATTCGTTAAGGGCCTGTTCGCCATTCTCGGCGGCGACGACGTCGTATCCTTCCGTTTCCATGACTTCGGTTAACAGCTCTCGCACGGGCGCTTCATCATCGACAATCAGAACCGTGGGCCGCGTGCAATTTGGAACGAGTCTCAGTCGCGGAGCATTCTCTGTTTCCGGTTTCACTTCTTGCTCGAGAGCGGCAACCGGTAACGCAATCCTAAACGTCGTGCCCTTACCAAGTTGTGAGTCAATCGAGATGGTCCCTTCGTGTCGCTGAATGATTCCGTAACAGACCGCGAGGCCCAGGCCCATGCCCGCTTTACCCTTGGTCGTAAAGAACGGATCGAATACGCGCGAGCGAATTTCATGACTCATGCCGATGCCGGTGTCGCTTATAGCAATCTCAACTGAACCGTGTAATTCATTGGCGACCAAAGTCAGTTGTCCGCCTTCGGGCATCGCATCGACAGCGTTAAAGACCATGTTGACGAGGACTTCTCGCAGTTCGGATGGGTCACCCATCACATAAGCTTCGGTGTTGATTTGCAAACGGAGATTGATTTGGACGTTACTTGCTTGTGCCCGATCCTTCCAACGTGGTCGCGTAATGTCGTGCACGTCCATCAGCAACTCGTCGACGGCGATCGCTTCAAAGTCGTGATCGCGTCGCTGACGGGCAAAGTCCTGAATGCGTTTGACCGTGTCGGCGCCATCAGCTGCGGACTTGACTATGATTTCCAGCCCGCGCCGGATTTCCGGGTCTGTGACTTTGCGCAACATCAATTCGCCGCGTCCGAGAATGCTGGCCAGGGTGTTGTTGAAGTCATGCGCCACTCCGGAAGCGAGTTCGCCCAGCGCCGACATCTTTTCAACCTGCCCAAACTGTTCGCGAATTCGCTGTTGTTCAGCGATGTACTGCGAAAGCTCTTCGATGTGTCTTCGCGCTTGCTCGGCGTTGTGGTCTGAAGTCGCAAGGTTCTTAAGATAGGTTTGATAAGTCACGTAAATGATGGCGACAATCGGCGAAACCATCACCAGGGAATAAATTGAAAGGCCGCCAACGAAATGCGCGCTGATAGTCGCGATCGAGGCGCCGGTCAAATAAGTGATCGATGTCCACAGGTAATGGGTGCGCCAGGTTTGCCAAATCCCGGTATTGTTCTTGAGTGCCGTGTAGACGGCCACCAGACCGCTGTTGGTCATATATTGGACCACGGCCATGACTGCGGTGGCCGCGAACGACAAATGCACCGGTTCTAATTTGTACAAACCTCGCGTAGTGGAAAAGATCGTCTGTAATACCGCGGCCGTCACGAAGGTCGAGACCGTCATCTGCGCCATGTTGAAGAGCACGACTCTCAGTTTCCGGCTAACGTGCAATGACGATCCCAGCCCGTCGAGAGCTGCTACGACAATCGCCGCCTGCGCGCCGTAGAGAATCAGCGTCAGAAAGATGAGAGTATCGGCGATCGTAATCTCACCGGAGACCTTGGGAATTTTTACGCTGAAACGCGAAGCTACGGTGATGGTGGCGAATGCGAGAACAAAGAAGGGCCAGCCCAGTTGTTGTGACGGCAAGAGGGCCAGTGACAGCGCCAGTATCGCGCCGCCGAAGATGGCGAGACTACAGCGAAAAAGATTGTAACAACGATGCGCCATAGCAGGAGGTTCTGGAGTTGGCGGCTTGTCCGAGTCGGCCGCTCGATTATTGGAAGTACAGACTGTCGTAATATTCACGCAGTGTGAAACCGGCTTTCCGGTAACAGTTCTGCGCGGCTTCATTGCGAAGATTCGCGAGCAGGCAGACTGAACCGGCCTGTCTGAGAAGATGATTGGTAAGCTGGATCAGGCACTGAGATCCGAAACCGTCACCCCGATGATCCGGCGCCACGTAAATCCCCTCGAGATAAATAACCTCAGGTGTTTCACCTGCGATGTCGGCTTTAAATTTCAGCCGGCCATTACTGGTCACAACCCAGGTTCGGCCCTTTTCGATTCTGCGAGCGCACCGCTGCCGAAATCCCACCGGGTCTTTTTCGAGTGGATTGATACCGCTTTCCTCGAAAGCCATTAGCGCGTGGACCGGCACCACCAAATCGAGATCGTCCATTGTGGCAGGACGCAAGTCGTGCATATCCTTTGGGGCCATTGGCTGGCTGCGTTCCATTAATAGTTGGCGGTTCAAGTGACGCGGCGTCGGCGCCTCAGGCGAGTAGTGGTCCAGAAACTCTCCGACCTTCGTCCATTCGCCGACCATTGCGTGCGCGCGGGCGCAGTCACGCGTCAGCTCCGCGAAACTCTGCATGGCCGCGTCGCTTTGCGTTTCCACCAGCGTCAGGTGGCCCACCAGAGCGACGCCTTCGAGTTGACCGAACTCATTTCGGTAGGCGTAGTAGTGTCCGCGATTCGCTTCACCGGTCAGACCGTTATCTCGAATGAAGCTGGCCATGACGAAGGTATGCAACGGCCGGTTTGCGAGGAAAGCGAGCACTTCAGCAGCTTCGCCTTCCGTCAGTTTTTGCAGGCCGGGAGGCTGCATCATCAGCACGGGTGTTTGTGTCTGTGAGAATTCCAACATGGGCGACCTCATTTCTTCTCAGTGGAGTTATGGCGTCGGGTGCCGTGTCAGACTAATAAGACAGGCAATCAATTCCGGTGTCGACGACAACGGATTGATCGGACATTGGCTCGCCATCCACCATCGCAGACTGAGCCTGGAAGTAACAATCGCTGGCTATGGTGCCGTCAGTGATGAGCACACCGTCGCTGGCGACGACGCCATCCGAGATGACCACGCCGTCACTAATGACGACGCCGTCACTGGCGATAACGCCCAAATTGAAGGAGTTAATTCCAGAGCCCATCCCCAGGCCGTCACTGATGACTACGCCGTCGCTGATGAGCACTCCGTCACTCGCAATAACGCCGTCAGAAATCAGGACGCCATCGGTAATGACTACACCGTCAGAGACCACTACACCGTCGGTGATGATTACGCCGTTACTGACAACCACGCCTTCGCTGATGATCACGCCCAGCGCGTAAATAGGTTGGTACCTGGTTATCAGCGAGGTCCCTTTGGCCCAATGCTGGCCCAGCAAGATGCCTTGCGACCAATTGAATTGATAACCGGCAATCGTCGTTTTGGGCGTGGGGAGAGTAGTACTGGTCAGGAGCGCCCCGCCCACAGGTTTCAAGGTCAACAGA
>DATANL010000014.1:0-8687 GCA_036266295.1 Pyrinomonadaceae bacterium
ACTTCCGACTTCGAGGCTAGTTATGTGGCGCAAGTTGACTTGCGTTCGGATAATCGAGTCCGCAAGCACAACTTGCGCTACTGCTGTTGCTGACCACGTTCACTAAAAATTCAGCCGCAGCGCGAATTGAATTTGACGGCTGGTGCCCAGGCCGACGTCGCGTGAAACCGTCTGGCGCAGCAAGCCAAAGGTGCCGCCCGCCGCACCTTGTGTGTAAGCCTGGCCCGGCTGCACCACGTTCGCACCTGAGCTAACCGTGTAGACTCCGCCGGCCAGACTCACGGTTGGCAGTGCGAGATTCAGACGCGAACCCGGAACCTCGAAATTTGCGCGATTGAAGATGTTGAAAATCTCAGTCCGGAATTCGAGGTTGGTTGTCTCAGTAAATTTGAATTTCTTGTTGAAGACTACGTCGAACTGCGTAAAGCTCGGCCCGGTCAAAAAATTGCGCGGCACATTTCCGAAGGCGCCGGGCGCCGGTGTCGCGAACGCGGCCGGATTCAGCGTCAATCGATCGACGGTGAGATAAGGATTCACACCGGCAATCAGATCGGGACGTCGCACGTTGCGCGAGGAACCTCCGCCCGGAGTGTTGACCACCGCGACGAATCCGGGCGGCAGAGGATTGGCCGCGTTAATCGTTCCCGGCAGTTGGGCCACAAAGCCATTCGCAAAAGTCGTAGTGGCGCCGCCGGCCCCGGTCGGGACGACGCAGCCGCCGGCGGTCTTACATTGAATCACGACGTCCGGCCGCACAATGCCGATTTCCAGCGGCACGCCCGAGCGACCGTTCATGATCGTGCCAACTTCCCAGCCGGCGAGCAGCATCTTCGCCGCGCCTTCTTTTCCCTTGCCGAACGGCAAATCGTAAAGCGCGCTCAGATTGAACGTGTGCCGGACGTCGAAGTTGTTGCGGCCATCGTCGTAATCGAATTCACTCGTCGCGCGCGCGTTGTTCGCGGCGGTGCGAGCTTCGTTCGATCCCGAGGTGTTGCCAAACGACTTCGCCAGCGTGTATTGCGAGTTGAGTGTCACGCCGCTGCTGAAGCGCCGACCGAGCGTTACCTGAAGCGCGTTGTAAGTGTCGTGGCCGCCGCTCGTCTTATCATCGACTTCCGCGTACGGATTGTTGACTGTCGAGGTGCCGGACACGATCGAAAACTCGCGAATCGTGTTGACGGCGATTACCTGCCCGGCCGGATTGGTGCGATTCACGATCCCGAAATTGTTCGGCAAGGTCGTGCCGTCGAGAATCGTCGTTTGGCCGGGAAGGATGCGGTTCGCAACGCTGCGCAGAAACAGGTTGCGTCCCTCAGAACCCACGTATCCAGCGGTCAGAACTAACTTGGACGGCAGTTCCTGCTGGAACGACGCACTGTACTGATAGACCTTCTCGGGAATCGTGTAGTCAGGCGCGTAGGCGCGCGGCTGATACTGTCGGTTCGCTGGATTGGAAATAAACAGTGCGGCAATCGTCGCCGGATCCTGCGGATAGCTGCCGCCGTTCAATGTTGAGCTGATGCGATTTGATTCGATGGGCTGAATCTGATCTTCGGTCTGGCCGGGGCCGTAAAAAATGCCGACGCCTCCTCTGATCACGGATTTGCCACCGCCGAAGAAGCCGTGGCCACCCTGGTTCGGGGACCAGGTCAACGCGACGCGCGGTCCGAAGTTGGTTCCCGAAGTCTTATAAGGATCCTCGGACGAATTACGCAGCGTGCCGTCGAGGATGTTGAAGTAAATCTGCCGGTTGTTCACTTCCTTCAGCGGCGTGTAGTACTCGTAACGCAGACCGTAGTTCAGCGTCAGATTCTTTTTGATCTTCCATTCATCCTGCGCATAGCCGATGTAGTAGCGCTGCTTCGCATGCGCCGGCCCAACCAGAGACGAAATGAAGAACGGTGATGGCGACGAAAGGTCGCCGAGGAACTGCGTCGTCTGGAGCGTATTCGTCAGAAAGTTATTAATGCTGGCCCATGTGTAGGTAGTGCCGCCGAGCCGATCGGTGTACAAGTCGATCGATCGCAACTCGCCGCCGAACTTAAAGCTGTGACTTCCTTTGGTCCAGCTTACGTTGTCGATCGCCGAGAGCGAATAGGGCGTGTAAGGCTGGGCCCGACCGTTCTGTGCGCTGTTGGCCCTGATCAGTCCGCCGGGCACCGCAATACCCGCGTTCGATCCCTGGCCCGGCAAAGCAAAACCGGCAACGCTGCCGGCGAGATTAAGCGTGGCGTTCGACAGATCAATTCCCGTGGCCGGCGGCGCCTGTCCGTTGATTCGCGAGTACGCACCGTTGTATCCGAACTTAAATTCATTGAACAGGTTGCTGTGAATCGTCGACTGCAAGGCCACGATCCCGTTCTGCGGCACTTGCCTGATGATAATGCGGCGGCCGGTTACGCCGTCGGGCTGACTATTGAATCCCTGGTCGCGGAAGTAGCGGACATACGCGTAGTGTTTTTGCGTCAGCCGGAAATCCAAACGCAGCGCCGCGGTGTCTTCGTTGACGATGTTGTTCGCCTGCAGTTGGACCGTGTCGAACAAATCGGGGCCGGTGCGAAGGACCACCGCGCCCGGCGCGCGAAACGCTGGAATCAGGTTGGTCGTGGCCGCGCTGCAAGGCGTGGTCGAGCCGAGCACGAACCCGCCCGGGCAAATTCTCGAGGCCTGACCGGGGACGGCTTCGATCGCATTGATGCTGCCCCGCAGGCGGTAACCTTCATACGAGAAGAAGAAGAATGCTTTGTCCTTTTTAATTGGACCACCGATGGAGCCGCCAAACTGATTCATTCGCAGTTTGCTCTTTTGGCCGATGACGTTGTCGAAGAAGTTTGCGGCATCCAGCGCGTCGTTGCGGATGTATTCGAAAACCGAACCATGAAAATCTTTGCCGCCGGACTTGGTGACCACGTTGATTTGACCGCCGGTGCCGGTGCCTTGCTCGGCCGGGTAGTTATTGGAATCGACGCGAAACTCCTGCACGTTCTCGAGCGAAGATTGCAAACGGAAAGGCGTGGGCACTTCGCCATTCAGGTTTCCCGGGTTCGCGTCGATGATCGCGGTTCCTTCAATGCCGTCATAGCGCACGATGTTCTGTTCCGTCGCCCGGCCCGAGAAACGTATATCGCCAAACGTGCCCGAACCGCTGTTGACCGAGCCCGGCGCTTGCAGATACAGCTGTGACAACTGCCGGCTGTTAATCGGCAATCCTTGAATCTCACGCGGAATCACGTTCGCGCTCATCGCCGCCGAACCGTTGTCGGTCACCGTCTCCTGCCCGCTGACGACGTTGACGGTGGCCGTGATGTCGTTGGTTGACATAGCGAGTGAAACCGCTAGTTCCTGGCCGACATTGAGATTGAGATGTTCGATCTTCGCAGTTAAGCCGGTGCTTTCGGCGATTACTCGATAGGTCGAGGCCTTCAGCGCGGGCACAGAAAAGTAGCCGTCATCGTTGGCTTTCGCGTTCCGTTCGGTGCCGGTGCGCTCATCGACGATCGAGACATTGGCGCCGGGTACGACGGCGCCGTTCTGGTCCTTGACGGTGCCGGAAATCTTTCCGGAATCCGTCTGCGCGAACGCCGTTGCAGCGAACATCAACAGCACCGCAACGGCGATTGGGGTGAGTACAAATCGAACTAGCGAATTCTCACGTAACATAAAAATTCTCCTTCGGTAACGGCTGGCTCAAAAGCTGGACATGACGTACACGAATAGACTGGTAGCTTGGGAAACTGCGACTCAATTCATGTCAACTGCGGTAAGAAGAAAAACTACAGGAGAACGATTACAGTGGAGTGAACGTGAAGTTAACTTGATGTTAACAGGGACTTGGGATCAGCGGTCGAGAGCGCACGAAGATCAGAGCGATGAAAATCGATCGTGGATCATGTCCGCGTCTAATCGTTATTGATTTATGCGAAAACTGTCGGCGATGCGGGTAAGGATCGGCTCATTCTCCGTAGCCTTCGATCCTTCGGTCCAGGTCCAGATGTGATGGAAATGATCTGCAGTTTCTACGACGGTCATGAAGTACGCCAGCTGCACCCCATCGCGCTTGCCGGTGATCCGATATCGGCGCGCTTCTTTTCCGTCGATCGTAACCTTCTCGGGCGTGGTTGCATCACCGTCAGACAATTCTTTCAACGTAGCGTTGCGCAAAACGTCAGCGTGCCGGTCCAACGTCTGTCCATTGGCATAGTCACTTTTCTTGTTCGTCAGCACAAAAACGTATAACTCATTTGGTCTGCTGGCGGCAGTAAGTTGCGCGTCCTTGTTGAGACTGGGGGCCTCGGACATGTTTCCCGGAACGGTGATCTCATATTTGCCGTCTTTGCTTTTAATCGCGTGCGGCTCAGCGGCCGACTTGCAGGCAAATCCGACGGCGGCGATCAGGCTGACCGCTGCCAAAGCTTTCAGGGTTTCCGACTTGAACATGCGCTGGCCTCCAGGAGAATTGTTGCCGCTGAAATCTATGCGCGCGGTTATCAAAAGGCAAGACGATTAACCCGCAGGCCTGTTCGACTGGAGCGCAACCGTCTCGGTTGCCGTCATTAGTGAATGCAACCAGGACGCTTGCGCTTCAGTCAAGTTGCCCCACTTAATAATCCGACAACCGAATTGGCGTTGCGCTTCCGGTTAAGGTGAGGGCATCCTCGATAGTTGCGGTGTCCATCCACCCTGCACATCAGGATTGACGTTGCGCGCGTGGTTGAAAGGCAACAAGGTTTGCGCGGCTGCCGCAGAAGCAGCGAACAGAACGCCAAGCAGCACGCTCAAGGTGCGACGATGATTCATTTGAATGGTCTGCCTAATCCTCCAGCAACTTGCCACTGAATACCGATTGACCGGCCATGCTCGTGTAGCAAGCAAAACCCGCAAGCGCGAGACACACGACGGCTCCCATCACGAAATCGGTTGCATACCAGGCACGAAGTTCAGAGGTGATTGGATAAAACACCCATAAGTGACCAAGGAAGAGCGCGGCAGACAGCGCCAGCAGACCGTAGCGGTACAACATGAAGATCAGGATCAATGCATCAAACGCGCTCGCAAAAAACATCATCATCCCGTTCCCCGTCACCAGCGTACCGAACATCGTTAGAATAATTCCCAGCACCACCAGGGCTATCCATTCCCGGCGAAGAATAATGACCAGCATGAATAGCAGAAAGAAGATGATTAAAGACAGGAAGAGTCCCGCGCTCACCTGAGATGCCAGCCGCCCAAAGAAGTGGATCCCCACGTGCTCGACTCCAGGATTCATCGTCAACTCAAAGGGCCGGCCCAGCCAACGGAGAGCCGCGGGTGTCAGCACCGAGAACAGGATCATTGAAGCACCGGCCACGGCGCCAATCAGCAGATCGCGGCCGACGAGCGGATCGCGGAACTCACCTCGTAAGACGCGGCTCCACGAAATGATGCGATGCGGCCATCGTCGCCGCAGGAACGGCTCGAGCGCTATGTACAAGAGCCAGAGATAGAATCCTGCGAATGTGCCCAGCGCCAGGTAAGACAAGAAGAGATCGAACTCGCCTTCCACCGATCCGCTGTGATGAGTTTGGAAGAGCCAAAACAACAGTCGTACGATGAGATAGAAGAAACCCAGACGCAGCGCTCCGCGAATATCGCTGCGACCCAGGCGCAGGTTGCGACGAGCAATCAGTCCACTGCCGACCAGCGCAATCAGAAAAACGATGATGACTGAAATCACAAAGACGCGCTGGCTGTTGCTTTGTGGTTCCTGCGCCTGTCGCGTCGGCTGGTCCCACGGGTAGATCGTTTCAAAGTAAACCGGCTGGCCGCGGAAGGCGGCGGCTTCGATGTGGACCTTCTGGTCGGGACGCGCCGGATTGGTCCCATCCCAGGCAAGGCGCTCGTCATAGGCGTGCTGCGGGACCCAGGTAGAAGTAACTTGCTGAAAGCTGTTGATATCGAAACCTGCTTCATGAAACAAACCGGACCAGTCAAATCGATTCGGCGCGGCGGCTTGATCCTGTTCTCGTTGCTGCGGCACGTGCAGGAACCAATGCAGCCGGCCATCGGTGTCCAGATAAATCATGTTCATGCCGGAGACATTCAATGGCGGCGTATCGGGCGTCACATTACCGTCGCCGGTATCGAGGTAACGCGGACTTTCGCGATACCAGAAGCGATAAGGACCGGGCTTTTCGGTTCGCAACTTGTCCCAACGATTGGGCGATTTGTCGACCGCCTCTGTGTACTTCCGATAATCTTCTTTGACCACCAGGCCGTCAGCGCTATCGATGATCGCATCGTTGTATCCCAGATGGCTGATCACGTCTCGGGCGCGCGCGCGCAGAACTTCGGGTGATTGATTGAGCGGCGCGAGGCGATACAAAGCTCCATACTTCGTCACCCAGCAGGCAGCGACCAACAAAATCAGGAACGCGCCGAAGAGACTGAGCGCCATCGCGGGTTTGAGCGCGCCTTCAGTCGGCGCGGCCGCGACCATCTCCGGCGAAGGTGTCTCGCCGGCGGCGAGCGCGGCCGCCAGAGGATCGCCGCCCGGCAAAGCCGCCGCCACCTGCAGCGCGGACGCCGGCCGGTCTTCAGATTTCTTTTGCAGACAACGATCGATGACTTTCTCGATTAGCGGGTCGAGACCTTTGACGATCGACGTTGGCGTCGTCGGCATCGTATCGCTGCGCCGCAACTTGATTAGTTCGTTGAGCGAGGTGGCTTCAAACGCGCGCTTGCCGGTGAATAATTCGTAAAGCACCAGCCCAAGTGAATAGATGTCGCTCTGAATTGTTTGATTCGCGCCTTCAATTTGTTCCGGCGACATGTAAGCGGGCGTGCCCGCGCGAATTTCCTCGTCGCCAAATTCATCGATCAAACCGCCCAGGCCGAAATCAAGAATGCGCGCGTTGCCCTCCGCGTCGATCATTATGTTCGCGGGTTTCAGATCGCGATGAATGAAACCAATCTCGTGCGCGGCCGCCAGGCCGGCGCAAATCTGTCGCGCGAGTTGCAGCGCCTTGTCCTGCGGCAGACGGCCAATGCGGCGCAGCAGCGAAGAAAGCTCTTCGCCCTTGATGTATTCCATCGAAAGAAAATGGCGCCCGTCGATCTCACCGATGTCGTAAACGCGACAGACATTCTTGTGCGACACCCGCGTAAGTCAACAGTCCGTGCCCG
This sequence comes from Pyrinomonadaceae bacterium, assembly GCA_036266295.1. GTDB lineage: Bacteria > Acidobacteriota > Blastocatellia > Pyrinomonadales > Pyrinomonadaceae > UBA11740. The sequence continues at coordinate 7,162 of DATANL010000014.1, forward strand.
AGTTGCGCAGCTTCGAGCGCGGCCTGATAACTCTGCGCGGCCGTCAGAATGTACATGCCCTTTTCGTAAGCAAGCTGGGCCAGCCCTTTTGAATTCATCGGGCCGCGCCGCTTTTCTTCCGCCTCCAACGCCTGCCCTGAGTTGCAGGCGTCGATCACCATCAGGAGCGAACTGGCCGCGATGCCTTCGACCGCATCCTCCAACTCCTGATCGGAAATGCTGTGCGTCAGAATTGAATTGAGTCCCGCTTCCGTCAGCGCGTTGCGATCGCCGGTGTAACCGAGGTCGTGCGGAATCAGATAGAAACGCTGGCCCTGCGCGGTGCCGTGACCGGCGAAATAAATGACGACTGCGTCTTCAGGTTCGGCCCGCTTCAATTTATCCAACGGTCCGGCTTTCAAAGTCGGCGGCGCCGCGTCATTGCCAGTCAATCGTCGGAGGGCGGCGAGAATATTTTCCTTCGTCGCTTGCTCGTTGAGCAGCGGGATTACTTCGACGTGATCGAATCGGCCGATCGGCGCCTGTTCGCGCACGACCTCAGCGGCGAAGCTCTGCGCATCGGCGACCGCATATTTCAAGTTGTATTGCGAGTTCGCGTAATCATTCACGCCAACTGCAATCACCCAGGCCGTGCCCGCGCGCTTCAAACTATCGGCGCCGGTCAGCACGAGATTCGAGTCCTTGCTCTTGACATTGTCGTTGTTGAAGGCGTAAGCGGTGAGCCGGTTTGGTCCGGCGACCAGAGTTATTTCCTGTTCAATTGAATTTGCGGCCTGACCGTTGAGCGCGTCGCCGTGCCAGACCTTCACCAACGAACCGTTACGAAACAGACGCACGTCGCGCGCGCCGCTGCCTTGCTTGTGATCCTGATCCGGGGCAGCGTCGGCGATCTCGATCCTGACTTTGACCGTGCGCGTCGAAATGTTCTCGGTCGCGCCCGGTATCGACAGCTTCACAACCGGCTGGCGCCGATCCTTCTTCGAAATATCCAAAGCGACTTTGGGCCGTTTACCCGCGAACACGTCAGATAACAAACCCGGATGGTAATACTCGACACTTCTTTGCCGCTGCTGGTGTCCCAGACATGCACGACATAGTTATCAGCCACCGCCACCAGCCGGCCGTCGTTGCTGAAGTTGATGATCGCAAAATCATTCTTGATCGTGGTCTTGATGCGATCAGACTTACTGGTGACGTCCCAGACTCTCAGCTTCTTGTCTTCGGCGCCGGCCTCTAACAATCGCCCGTCGGAAGTGAATGCCAGTTCGACATTGTGCGTTCCCGCATCAGGCAACGAAACAGATCGCAATTCCTTAGCGGTCATCGGATCGATGAATTTGATTTCATCGTTCTCAATGCGAACCAGTTGAGTACCGTCGGGGCTCAACGCAACTCCACCACTGCCACCCGTGAAGCCGCCATAACCCGGAGTCGACGTTTGAATCGTCGAGATTTCGCGCCAGGTCGAAGTGTCCCAGACCCGAATCGAATCGCTGAAGGTGACCAGTTTGCGGCCGTCATTGCTG
>DATANL010000015.1:0-4650 GCA_036266295.1 Pyrinomonadaceae bacterium
CGGCCGTCGCTCGCGCCTGACGCGCCGATTCGAGCACCGCTGATTGAGATGAACCCGAAATCACTCCCATGGTGGCCGCATGAACCATCCGCTCTTCGTCCGACTTTTTCACGTACTCTCGTTGCGCTCTTTGAATCAAAAGTAACTGCTGACGCCAGTACAGAACGCCGGCCGAAGTCGTCGCTCTCCTCGGCATTTGCGCCTGAGGAATCTCGGTCGGATGCTGGTCGACTCGGTTGATGTTGTCAGTGATCATCATGCGCGCGTCATGTTCGGCATGCTCGACCTCTGACTTCAACCACATCAGCTCACGAAAGTCGGCTTCCGTTATCTTCATGCCGGCGATTGCCTGCGTCGCCTTCGGATTCTTCAAAATCGTACCCAGATGCTCGCTCGAGCGCGGGCTAACGCAGTCATCAAAGCCGAGTTGCACCGCGCGATTGAGAGCCGCGATGGCGTTGTCGGTTTGATTCAGCGCGGCGTACAGTTCGGCGATCTCATACTCGCATCCCGCCTTGAGCCATGCCGGCATCCTCGGCAACGACTCCAGTTTTCGGTAACCATCAATCGCCTCGCGGTACTGTTTACTGCTGCTCAACTCGCTCAGCTTTATCAGTTCGTCGGTGTAGTCCTGCTGCGCGGCCGGCAAAGGTGCACCAGCGGCGAGCGAAAACAAAAAGATCGAGATCAGTGCGGCTCGAAACATCGCATTCCCCCTTGTCCTATATGTCGATCTTACCGGCGGGATTCACACAGCTTGAATCCCGTCAGATTGCAAAAGTACTAATCGATGGCGGTAACGAATCGTTGTAGGATGGGTAACAAAAGCCTGTCGTTCCAGACAGTCTCGAGCAACTGGTTACAAGGCCCGCTTAACGCAGGACATGGGCGATGTCTTTCCACGAGTACCAATGCTTTTTTAGCGGAGTCGCCCCAACGCTTTCGTAGAAGGGTTTGGCTTCCGGCGGACTATCGTTTGCGAGCGCCACGCAAACCTCTCGTACTCCTTCCGACTGAAACCACTCCGCCAGCAGCCGCAGCAGGCCGGTGGCGATCCCGCGCCTTCGAAATTCCGGCGAGACAAACAGATACTGCACCTCTCCTGCGCAGCCATGCCGCGTGGTCCGGTGTCCCGCGATATAACCTACGATCACCTGATCGATGGATGCTACGTACCCGACCCTCGAAGCCAGAGCGTCCTGTGGATGATGTCTGCCCTCGAAATAAGCGGCCATGCGAGTATCCGCGCCGCTCGTCGTTGGATCTGCGAGATGACATAACATCATCGCGGTTACATCCTCGGACCGTACGCGGCGGAATTCTGATGGTTTCATGGGGACGGTGCGCTGACGCAGCGAGTCTTCATCGCTTCCTCGAGCACCCGATCCAAGCGTTTCAAGTCTGTGGGAAGCTGACCGGCGGTGTTGTCGTACCACTGGACAGTGGTGACATCTTTCAGGTCCGGACCAGTGCGCAATTCGAGTTTGTAGCCGAAGGCATCGGGCGCTGCTACGTTTAATTCTGGTTTGCTCCATCCCTGCGGATCGAGACGGGCGACGGCGTCGCTGATTGGCTGCAACTGGCGAGGATATAGAGTTCCGGTGACGCTGCTCTTAACCTGGTCGCGATTGGTCAATGAGTACGAGCACTTACCTTCACTGTCTATCACGATGTTTCCCTTCCCACTCCCAGCAAAGCCGCCTGAGGTTTTGAAATCGATCGACCATGGCCCCTTCTGGACCGGTGGTGAATTCTGGATTGGCGATGAGCACGAACCAGCGAGCAGCAGCAAGAAGGCTGAAACTGAGATCAGAAAAGCGGTCATCGTCGGAACTATACTCCGTTGCGCTGATGTTGCCCACGCTTAAAGTCTGGAATTAGCGAATCGCTGTCGGTGTCCGTTAAAATCGCGGATTTGATGGACACGCTGACTCGCGGAACAAAGCTGGGACGCTACGAAATTCGCTCAAAGCTCGGCGCCGGAGGAATGGGCGAAGTTTATCTGGCGCAGGACATGGAACTGGATCGGACCGTGGCGATCAAGATTCTGCCTGAGCGTCTGGCCGCGGATCCGCAACGCTTGCAGCGCTTCATCCAGGAAGCCAAAGCTGCTTCGGCTCTCAATCATCCCCACATTCTGACCATTCACGAGATTGGTAATCATCAAACGTCGAAATTCATCGCCATGGAGTTTATCGACGGCGAGACGCTGGGCCAGCGCATGCGAGCCGGCATGAAGCTGCTGCAAGTGCTCGAGGTGGCGAGCGAAGTGGCCAGCGCGCTGGTGGCGGCGCACGCGGCCGGCATCGTGCATCGCGACATCAAGCCAGACAACGTGATGATCAGACGTGACGGCTATGTAAAGGTCCTGGATTTTGGCCTGGCGAAACTGACTGAGCGGCAATCGACGCCGAGCGAGCCGGAAGCGTCCACGCGCGCACTGGTCAACACCGACGCGGGCACGGTGATGGGCACCGCAAATTACATGTCGCCCGAACAGGCGAAGGGCGTGCAGGTCGATGCGCGTAGCGATCTCTGGAGTTTGGGCGCGGTGATTTATGAAATGGTGACCGGCCAGTTGCCGTTCCAGGGTGAAACGCCGACCGAAACTATTTCGCTGATTCTACAAAAGGAACCGCCGCCGTTGACGCGCTTCGTTCCGGACTTGCCTGAAGAACTTGATCGCATCGTTACCAAGACGCTCGAGAAGGACCGCGAAGAGCGCTACCAGACGGCGAAGGACCTTCTACTCGATCTGCGTCATTTGAAACGAAAGATCGAGGTCGACGCCGAAATCGATCGCACCTTGACGCCGGAAGCAAGGGCCGCCGCCACCCAGACTCATGATGGCCCATCGACGGCAGCGGCCGGGGCGGCTACCTGGTTGAGCACCTCTCGTTCGCCGGGGACTGCGAGTGGTTCAGTTCGCGAACGGAGATTCAGCTGGAAGATTCCGGCGGTCGTCGTCGGCGCCATCGTACTGGCTATTGCGGCGTTGGCGGTTTGGAACATCGCGCGCAGAAAGCCTTCGCTCACTGCGAAAGACACGGTGCTGATCGCAGATTTCACGAACACCGAGACTGTGTTCGACGGCACCTTGAAGCAGGCTCTCGCCGTGCAATTGGGCCAATCGCCTTATCTCAACATTTATCCCGAAGAGAGAGTTAACACCACGCTGCGCTTCATGGGTCGCGCGCCGAACGAGCGAATTACGCGCGACATCGCCAAAGAAATCTGCGAGCGCGAAGGCATCAAGGCGATGATTGTCGGCTCGATTGCCAAACTTGGCACTCATTACGTGTTGACGCTCGAGGCCATTAACGCGCACGAAGGCGATTCGATAGCGCGCGAGCAAAGCGAAGCCGAGAGTAAGGAGCAGGTGCTGAAAGCGCTGGGAGTGGCAGCGTCGCAACTACGCGAGAAGCTCGGAGAATCGCTGACGTCCATCAAGAAATTCGACGCGCCAATCGAGCAGGCGACCACGTCTTCTCTCGAGGCGCTCAAGGCTTTTTCGCAAGGAACTGAGTTGCGCAATCAGGGAAAGCAAGTCGACTCGCTTTCTTTTTACCAGCACGCGATTGAGTTAGATCCGAATTTTGCGCTGGCCTATGCGAGACTCGCGGTCATTAACAGCAACCTGGTCCAGCCGGAATTAGCCGCGCAAAATGCGCAGAAGGCGTACGATCTTCGCGACCGCGTCAGTGAACGCGAACGGTTCTATATCTCCGAGAAATACACTTCGTATGTCAGTGGTGATCGAGAAGAGGCCATCAGGATTCTGCAGCAATGGGCCCAGAACTATCCGCAGGATTATGTCCCGCACAACAATCTCGCCAACAACTATGCGCTCATCGGACGGCACGAGGACGCCTTAAAAGAAGCGCGTGAAGCAGTGAACCTGTACCCCACGAGTCAGGTCAACCTGACCAACTACATCGGTTCGTTCATCAGGTTGAATCGGTTTGATGAGGCGCGCGAGACGCTTGAAAAATATATGCCGCCCGACCGTCCGCTTTATCATCTCTACAATTTGCAACTCGCCGTGATTCGTCATGATAAGGAAAGCGAGCAGAAGCATCTTGAGTGGGGATTGAAGCAGACCAACGATCCCGACGTCCTGGATGGTGGCGCGGAGATCTTTTCGTATTACGGGCAATGGCGCAAAGCGCAGGAACTGGAGCAGCGAGCGGTCGAACTGTTGGTCTGCCAAAACCGGAAAGAAACGGCGGCGCAGTTCCAGGCAGCGATGGCTTTTTACGCCGCGCAGTTTGGTTTTTGCGATCAAGCCAAACAAGCCATGACCCAGAGTTTGTCAGTGGCGAGAGGACGTTTGAATCTCGGCTCGATAACGATGGCCTCGGCCGCGTGCGGCGATGCGGCGCAAGCGGGGACACTCAGCGATGAATTGAAGAAGCGGTTTCCACAGGACACCGGCAACAACTACGTCGTGCAGCCGCTGACGCGCGCCTTGCTCGAGCTGAGTCGGGGAAACACGACGCAGGCGATCGAAGCGACGCAGCCGATGATGCGTTTCGAATACGGGCTGCTGCCGGGAGTCTGGCTGCCTTACGCGCGCGGTCAAATCTTTCTGAAGGCGAAGTCAGGAAACGAAGCGGCGGCTGAGTTTCAGAAGATCATCGACCGTGCGGG
>DATANL010000016.1:0-3633 GCA_036266295.1 Pyrinomonadaceae bacterium
ATAGTTGGAGCGTACGGCCAAAAGGCCAGGACGTTTCTTCGTGGCAAAAACTCTGGCGTTCGTCGTTTCGATATGCGCATACGACGCCGCGTGAGCGTCGCTACGCAAAGGTGGAGGCGTCTCCCTCAACCCAAACTTCCCCATCTTCAAAAACTTCTTTCTTCCAAATCGGCACGGTGCGTTTGAGTTCGCGGATGGCCCATTCGCAGGCCTCGAAGGCGGCGCGGCGATGCGGGGCGCTGACGCTGATGACGACGCTCGTCTCGCCGATCTCCAGGCGGCCGGTGCGATGGACGATGCCGAGGTGGGCGATGTCGAATTTCTCGTGAGCTTGCGCGCCTAGTTTCTTCAATTCGCTGATCGCCATTGGGGCGTAAGCTTCATAAACGAGATAGAGCGTGCGCCGGCCCTTGGTCCATTCGCGCGCGTAACCGTCGAGCGTGACTGTCGCGCCGCACTCAGGCAGGATGACCCGGCGGGCGATGGCGCCGACGTCGATGGAATCCGTTGTGAGCTCGAAAAAGTCGCGAGACGAATCACAGACTGAAGTCTGAGCCACTTCGGCGCCGCCACTGACCGGCGGAAAGATGGCCAACTCATCGCCGTCATCAATTTGCCGATCGGCTTCGGCGTACTCGTGGTTGACCGCAAACAAGAGTGATTTACCGAAGCGTGCGAGCGCCGGGTACTGCGCCAGGATCGCTGCGCGAACCGTTGCAGTGTCCGAGGGACCTGGCAGCGGGAAGGATATCTCTTCGGCGCCGACCGCGTCGCGGGCGCTGCCGAAGAAAAGAATTCGAACTGTGATTGTAGATGAAGTAAGTGGCACAGATTTCAATCTGTGAATTCCATGAGGCTTCACAGACTGAAGTCTGTGCTACTCAAGCTCGATTTTCTTACCGCCGTGGCCGTTGCGTTTGGCGATTGAATGGAGACGGGCGCGCTCCTCATAGTTGCCTACGACTTTGGCGAGCAGGTCGCGCAGCCGATCGAGCCGCTCAGAAGTCGATCTCAATTCCAACAATTCCTGTTTTTGATCAACTTCAATCTCCATCGCCGCGGACACGAGAAACGATAGGCGCTGTGGATCCGTGTCGCTGATATCAGGCAAGCTGCCTCGCTCGTCATTGATCGCGCGGACGGAATTCGCAACCCGCATGAACATCGTCGCCACGTCATGCGACTGAGTGTTGAGCGACGGCAGATCGTCATCCTCGTCTTCAAAAAACTTCGCGCGCCCTACCAGGTACAGGTCAGGGCTCTCAACATACGATTCAACTTCGTACCGCACCACGCCGACGGCGAGAATGTTCGAGCGGCCGTCAGGCAACGCCTGGGTTTCCGCTACTTCAGCGACACAGCCGATATGTCCCGTCGGTGGCGCCTCGCGATCTGACGCGGCCGGGTCGAAGTACGATAAACCAAAAAGATTATTGCCCGCGCGAATGTCGCCCAACATTTTTCGATAGCGTTCCTCGAAGATGTGCAGAGGCATCGGCATGCCGGGGAACAGAACCACCGGCAGGGGGAAAATTGGCAGCTCGCGCACACCGCGCACCTTGTCCATCGCTTCAGTCATAAGCCGTCGGGCGTTCTCGATTCAGGGTTCGAATTGGGTTCATTATCGCAGAGCGACCGACAGATGTCAGCAACGGTCTTTTGACGGGCGGAAACCTTCTGGGAGCTGTGATAATCTGAAATGACCCACATTCAAAGACTCGAGGAGGATGGATGACAGATTTAGCTGAACGTCAGTGTGTGCCGTGTCGCGGCGGCGTGCCGGCGCTCACGGGGGCGGAGATTCAGCCGCTGGCCGCGCAGCTGCCGGACTGGTCCGTGGTCAACGAGCATCATTTGCAGCGAAGTTACAAGTTCGGTGATTTTCGCAAAACCCTTGAATTCGTCAACCGGATTGGCGAATTGGCGGAAGAACAAGGTCATCACCCCGACATTTGCTTTGGGTGGGGCAAGGCGGAGGTTTCTATTTGGACGCACAAGATTGACGGGCTGACCGAAAGCGACTTTGTGCTCGCCGCCAAAATCGACAAACTTTGATTGATTCGGCCTTTCGGCCACAGAAAGGGCAACTGGTTTTGCGCGCCGGCGCATCGAATTCGAGCCGGCGAACGTGGCCCCAGTTCGCAAATCCACGCAATGATCAGATTTACTTACTTTCTATTAACGGGAATTGTGCTGCTGGCATTCGCATTCGCCGGCGCACAACAGCCGAAGACGCAAAAGCCTGCGGCAACACCTTCACCAACGCCGGAAGGCCAGGAGAAAGTGACCGTTACTACGCGGCGTGTGCGTCTGCCGATCACGGTGCAGGACAAGAAGGGCCAGTTCATCGCCGGACTGGCGCAAGGCGATTTTCAAATCCTGGAAGACAAGGTCCCGCAGCAGATCGACTCGTTCACCAGCGAAAAGAATAACAATCTGCCTTTGTATGTCGGCGTGCTGATGGACACTTCACCGTCGACGGCCGGCAAACTGAAATTCGAGCAAGAGTCGGCGATGAATTTCATCCAGACCGTAATTCGTCCGCGTCGGGACCGCGTGCTGTTCGCGACCTTCGATGATCAGGTGACGCTTCGTCAGGACTTCACAGATCGCCTGGAGCTACTCGATAAGGCAGTATTCGCCGTTAACAAGACCGGGCAAAAGACCGCGCTGTACGACGCCATTTGGCAGTTTTGCGATGAAAAGATGCGCTCGGCGCAGGGACGTCGCGCGCTTGTAATCATCACCGACGGCGACGACACGTACAGCCGCGCCGATATTAATGACGCAATCGACATTGCCCAGCGAACCGAAACCACCCTCTTCACAATCTCAACCAAGGCCGGCTTGTCCAGTGTTGTTCCCGGAGTCGAGGGCGGCACCGTGAAGGATCACGGTGACAAAGGTCTCGAGCGGTTGTGCGACGAAACGGGCGGCACGGCGTTCTTCACCGGCGACATGCTGGCGCTGGAAAGATCGTTCCAGAGAATTGCGAATGAATTACAGACTCAGTACTTGATTACTTATAAGCCGACGAATGATCGTTACGACGGCAGTTATCGAAAAGTGGAAGTGAAGCTGACGAATCCGAATGACAAGTACCGGGTAAAGACAAAGCGCGGGTACACCGCGATTGCGGACAGCGTGACACCGAAGTGAAGGAACGAATTATCAACAACATAAGAATCCTGGCGATCCTGGCGATTGTCGGAATCGCCGTTGCGCTCAGCGCCCCGCGCACGTCGCTGGCGCGCGAGGACGCGGCTGTGGGCCAGGCGCAATCTGTTACCCAGCTTGCGAAACCAAGTCCCACGCCGCCGAAGCCTGAAGACGAAATCACTCTGAGTTCGGACGATGTAGTGCGCGTCGAAACGAACCTCACAAATATTTTTTTCACGGCCGCCGACAAACAAAAACGGTTCGTGAGCACGCTCAAGAAAGAAGATGTGCGCTTACTCGAAGACGGCATCCCGCAGCAGATCTTCACGTTTCAGCCCAATAGCGATCTACCGTTGTCGCTGGCGATTCTGATCGATTGCAGCTCTTCTGAAGAACGCACGCTGCCGGAAGAAAAGAGTGCGGCGCGCGAGTTTCTCGAATCAGTCTTGCGCGCAGACAAGGACGAAGCGGCGG
>DATANL010000017.1:0-5335 GCA_036266295.1 Pyrinomonadaceae bacterium
GCCAAAATGCGCGGCCACGTAAGCGCGCGATCCATATGCGCCCTGCTCTTCAGCGCTCCACAGCCCGATGCGAATCGTGCGGCGTGGTTTCAATCCGAGCGTCGTGATGATTCGCATGGCTTCGAGTGCGACGGCCGCACCCGCGGCGTTGTCAGTGGCGGCGGTCGCGGCATGCCATGAGTCGAGACAGCCGCCGAGCATCACCACTTCATCTTTCAGATCGGTGCCGGGAATTTCAGCGATGATGTTGTGGCTCTTCGTATCGTCATCGTGAAAGGTCGCACGAATGTTCATTTCGACTTCGACCGGCAGACCGCGCTCGATGATTCGAATCATTCGATTGTACTGCTCAGCCGCCACCACCACCTGAGGAATCAACTTTGGTTTGCTCACGCTCCACGGCACTACGCGCTGCTCTGGCGGCGTGTCGAAGGGCGTGGGAATTGTGACGCGTGTGACGTAAACCACGCCGCCGTCGCCCGCTCCGGGCTCTAGCGTCACTGCCGGATCTTCCGCATACAGCAAACGCCACTTTTGGTAATTAAGATCGATCCGCGCCCTTTGCTCCGCACTCATTTGAAAACTCGTTGACTCGCGCGGCGCAGGCGTGGCATTGGCGAGTTTCAATAATTCTTCGTCAGTAAGCCGTGCAGTTTGCGGTGTGAACTCGACCGGCACTGCCCGCGCCGGCGCCACCAGGACAATCTTGCCTTTTAGTTTGCCGCGATATTTTTCGAGGTCTGCAGCGGTCCGCACGTCCATCAACACGACTTCGCCACGGACCGCGCCATTCGTTGCAGGACTCCAGGCCTTCGGGTAGGCAATCAGCGAACTAAAAGTCGGGGCCGTCATGCTGGCGGCAAAACCATCCAGTGACCAGCCGCGACCGAACTCCCAGGCTTCGGCGTGTGCATTCGACAATCCCCACTTGTGCATCAGCTCGAGCGTGTAGCTCTGCGCTTTCTTCAGACCGGGCGAGCCGGTCAAACGCGGACCAATCACATCAGTGAGATAGCCGAGGGTGTCCATTACCTTTGAGCGCTGCATTGCTTCATCCTTGATTCGATTGATCGTTTCGACCTCGACCTTTTCCGGCGACGTTTGCCCGCGCGTGCCGGCGCCGCTGGAAACGAAACTGCAGATCACGGTGAAGGCGAGAATGATTCTGAAGAAAGGTTGCTGAACGGACATGGCTGCTCTCGATGAAGAATCGACTAGAGATGAGACGCGGCAAGCGGCTGATTTCTTCCGTTAATCCATGAATCGGTGCTTCTCGCGATAGCGATGCAGTAATTCTTCGAGGAAGCCCTCGTACGTGAAGGTGGCGAGATCGTACTGCGGACGGAGTTTGAAGAGAATCGGCATCGAGACCCGCCAGGCCATCCACTGTCGCGGATAATCCTTGAGGTCCCAGCGACGGCGCAGGAAACTTTCGACGACCGTGATTTCCTGTTCCGTCAGTTTGTCGATGTTGGCGGTGAAGGCGACGGGCGCGAACGAGCGTCGCAGAGCTGCATCAGATATCGGGGAAGCGAAGACTTCCGCGAACGCGGGTGCTTCCGCTTCCCGCTCCCGCACGACCACGGTTCCGGCGACCAAATCGCCGACGCGTTGATCGCGTTCCGTGGCAAAGACGGAAATCAACCCAATCGAATAGAAGGGTGGGACGAGGAAATCAACGACCCGCAATAAGTTTCGCACCACTGCTTCAAAAAACGAGATCGGTCGACCGTCTTCGCGAATGACTCTCAGCTTCAGCCAACGCTTGCCTGGCGTTTGGCCGCGCCAAAGCCATTCGAACACCGCGAAATAACCATCAAAGATCACAAACTGAATGACGATTAGCAGGGCAATGACCCACTTCGGCGCGCTCATCAGTCTCGAGCCAAAGCTGGAAGCGTTGGAAATGATCGCAAAGAAAATCCCCACGACAATCAGCGTTACGATCTGAATGGTATGGTCGATAGCGCAGGCAATGAATCGATTGCCGATCGAGGCCAGGGCAAAGTGGAGCGGCACGCGCTCGGGCGTTTCGATTACCAGGGTTTCGTCAGAAGTGATTACTGCTGACATGTTGATGCTTCTGCCAGTTGCCTGAGGGCGATGTTGACTGCTTCAGGATATAACTGATGTTCTTCGATCAAGATGCGCGCGGCCAGACTCTCGGCGGTATCGTCCGCGGATACCGGCACCTCGCGTTGCGCAATGATCGCTCCGCCGTCCAACGTCTCGTCGACAAAATGTACTGTGCAACCGCTGATGGTTGCGCGGTGGTCCAACGCTTGTTGTTGTGCATTTAGTCCCGGGAATGACGGCAACAGGCTGGGATGAATGTTGAGGATGCGGCCGCGATATGCGTTTATGAAATCAGCAGACAGCACGCGCATGTAACCCGCGAGACACACCAGATCGATGTTGCGGACTTTGAGAGCGGCGACGATCTCGCGATCATGTTCGGCACGTGACCGGCCTTGACGTTCGATGATCATGGTCTCAATTCCGAATTGCGCCGCTCGTTCCAAACCGGCGGCAGTTGGCTGGTCGCTGATCACGACCGCCACTTCCGCGTTAACAATCGCACCGCTGCGGACGCCGTCAATCAACGCCGCCATGTTTGAGCCGCGCCCGGAGATGAGAATGGCAATCCGCTTGATCATCAACAACCTCACGACTGGTCCTGATTAAAGATCTGACCGAGGTGATGATTCAAATGATCGACGTAATCCTTCATCAGATATTCCAGGGTCGCCGGTTTTGATTGCGGGACCGTTTTGAAAGCGATCTCTTCCAACGTGTGCAGCGTGCAGGGCGTGCCGAGCTTCGCCACGTCAGCATGCGACATCAAGTGGTGCAGATGAAGATTGTACGCGCGCCACAAATCGACCAGCTGCGGCCACGAAGACTCCTGATAATGATTGGTTTGTACCCACCCATTCTGGTCATAACCGGGGAAAACCAGATCGTCCTTCAACTGTCCCAGCACGAATCGCGCATGGTTGTTCGCCGCTGAGTCGATCAGATGACCGATGATCTGTTTCGCTGACCAATGTTCCTCAGCGCGCGGGCGGCCGGCCTCGCTCTCGCTTATCTGCCGCAGACGCTCGGCCGACGCATCGACGGTTTGCTTGAAATCATCCAGCCATTCCATTCTCGAATCTCCTAAATCAAAGAGACGTTACGGTCGCCGCGGATGACGCAGCCGATTTCATAACACGGCTTGATCGCATCGCGAATTTCCGCGGCATCTCCCGCATCGCACACGATCACCATGCCGACACCCATGTTGAAGGTGCGATACATTTCCGGTTCCGCGATGTTTCCCGCGCGTTGCATAACTTCAAATACCGGCAGCACCGGCCACGAACCGCGTTTGATCTCGACGGCAGTTTCGGCCGGCAGGATGCGCGGGATGTTTTCCAGTAATCCTCCGCCGGTAATGTGGGCCAGTCCTTTAATGATTCCGGAATCGAGCAGCGGTCCCAGCGCATTCAGATAACTGAGGTGCGTCTGCAACAACGCGTCGCCTACTGTTTGGCCCAACTCATCGATAAAGGTGTCGGGTGCATGACCCAGCGTTTCAAAAAATAGTTTGCGCGCGAGTGAGTAACCGTTCGTGTGCAAACCTGCTGATGGCAATCCCAGCAACACGTCGCCCGCGGCGATCGTTTTCCCGTCGATTATCCTGTGACGATCGACGACCCCAACAATAAACCCGGCAATGTCGTATTCGCCGTCGGCGTAGAAGCCCGGCATCTCGGCAGTCTCGCCGCCGAGCAAGACGCAACCATTGTCGCGACAGCCGGTGGTGATGCCTTCAATGATGCTCGTGATAGTCTCCGGCGAGAGCTTGCCGGTCGCAATGTAATCGAGAAAGAAAAGCGGGCGCGCACCCTGAACCAGAATGTCGTTGACGCAGTGATTGACGAGATCGCGGCCGACGGTGTGGTGAGTTCCGGTCGCAAAGGCAATCTTGAGTTTGGTGCCGACCCCATCAGCCGAAGCGACCAGCACCGGCTCGCGCATGGTGGGAAACGACCCCTCGAACATGCCGCCGAAGCTGCCGATGTCCGACAGAGTGCGGCCATTGAAAGTGGTACGCGCGAGTTCCTTGATTCTCTCGGTCGCGCGATTTGCCTCGTCAATGTTTACGCCGGCATCGGCGTAGGTGGCTGGCTTCACAATCCTCCGTCCTCTGGTTTAGAGCGCGACTTGTCCGCGCGCGTTGCGGCCCAAGTGCCGCCTCTAAACATCCTCATGGCTTCTTTTTTTTGTCGGTTTTCGGTTTGGGCGGCGGACCGAAATCGCCGTACGCGATAAATCCGGCTCGTGACGAATCGTCCTTAAATCCTTCGCGACCGGTCCAGATGTCTTCCTTCGCTTCCTTCGCCGTTTTGATTTCGTAGAACTTGGCGGAATCGCGTTTGCCATTCGTCGTCAAAGTGATTTCGCCCTGCAAGTCCGTTCGATACAGCTTGGCATTCATCGCTTTCAAGCGGTCGAGAACTGACTGCGCCGGATGACCATAACGGTTCCACTCGCCGTCGGAGATAATCGCCGCGGCGGGTTGGACCTTCTTCAGGAAATTCTCTGACGACGCGTACTTCGATCCGTGATGACCGATCTTGATCACGTCCGCTTTCACATTAAGATCCACTGAGAGCAAACGGGTTTCGGTTTGAACTTCGGCGTCTCCCATGAAGAGCATCGAGAAGTCGCCATAATCAAGCCGCAGCACAATCGAATTGGCATTGATGTCGTTGCCGCCCGCCTTCATGTGATCTTTGGTAAAGAGAGGTTCGCTCGGCGCGAGCACCGTGACAATCACTCCGCCACCAAGATCATACTTCTTTCCGGCCTGGACTCTTTCGTAGAACTGCGCGCCGGACTTGGACATGGCGTCTTTGTACTCATCGAAGAACGCATTGATCGATTTGATCTTGTTCTTGGCAGGACGCGGAGTTGGCGCCGGCTTCGCACCTTTCTTGGGGGTCGGCGTCGGCGAAGGAGCCGGTGTCGAAAGATCGACCCCGTTGTCGACTATCCGCGTGACTTTAATTCCACTGAGTACTTCATCGGCGCCCCCGATATGGTCGGGATGCGGGTGCGTCGCGATAAAGTAATCGAGCTGTTCGATCTTGTATCGCTTCAACGCGTCCAGAATGACTTTGCCTTTTCCGGCATCGCCCGCGTCGATCAGGACCGACTTGCCGGTGGGCGAGATGATCAGAATTGAATCGCCCTCGCCGGGTCCAACGTCGAGCACGTGCACCTGCAACTCGCCCGTCGGTTTCGGCGGACGTTGCGCGCGCCACCATTTGACCAGATCGAATTTCCA
>DATANL010000018.1:0-3565 GCA_036266295.1 Pyrinomonadaceae bacterium
CCGAGATAAGCCGAATTCGAAACTCTGCCGTTGCCGCCGGCAATCGCGGCTACATGACTACCGTGGCCGTAGGGGTCGTCGGTGCGGTTCTCGCCGGTGAAGTCCTTGCTGTAGATGACCCGCCCGATACCTACCTTGTCGAGAAAGTCCGTGTGCTGCTTGTAAATACCCGAATCCATAATGGCCACGCCGATTCCCGATCCATCCAAACCAGGCACGGTGGTCACGTTCGTCAGGGTGGCGCCCAAGGCCGTCGTAGTCGTAGTGGTAACTGACTTCGGTGCGCGCACCAGGTCGGCGCCGGTTGTCGCCGACAGGTGGCCCGTCGATTGGGTCGGCCGATCCGGCGAGACGAAAGCTACTTCGCTAAAACCAGCGACGGCTTCAACGATATTCGCAGGCATTTCGATCATCTGCGCGTTCAACTTATCAAAAGTTTTCCTGGCGCCATGAACGCCGTTCTGATTCAACAAGGCGTTGAGCTGACCGCTCATCGGTGCGTTCAGTTGGACGATCACTTTGACCCGGTCCGCACTGTGCGCGCCATGAGCTTTCTCAATTAGATCGCTCGATGCTTTTTTCTGGGGGAGGTGATTCGGACGAGAGCTCGCACTCGCGCTCGCGCGATCGCAGGTCATGATGCCGGCGACCATGCTAAACGCTAGCGTGAAGGTCGTGAGCCACGCTGTGACGGCGTTTCGGGTCTTATTTTTCATTTAAGTTCCTGCTTTGTTCTTCAGCAGTGAACCTGGAAGTGAATCACTGCTTACTGTTTCGCCACGGTCGGGTCGTGGGTGGTAACGGCGAATCAAAAAAACAGTTCGGACGAAAGTCCGATAAAGCTGGACACATCGGTCACTCGCTAGTTAGCGACTACCATGCCAAACGGGTGGAGTTGTTTGTAAGTTAAAGAACAGAAGCGAGATGTAAGGAGTTGATGTCGAACAACACTTCAGTCATTCAGTTCAAGACGAAGAGCGTCCTCTGTCAATTTGACGACTCGTTCCAACCTGAACGCGGCGTGGGACGACATGCGATGCCGGCAACTCAGGCGGCTCATTCGGGTCGCGACATCCGCCATTTGGTCGGGGTCCAGCGAGCAAACTCAAGGAATTCTCAACCACCTGAACATAGATTGTAGGTTATGTTTGCGACTACTTCGCCCGACGAAAGATGTCACCTGGTTAGAGAGCATGAAGACGTAACCCTGTGCGGCTTGAGAGTAGCAGCGTTGATTATCAACCGCGCGACGGAAACTTCAGTTCTGCACTTGACGGAGATCGAGCCCGCCAACCAGGAACTTTGTGAAACGTGTATGAGGATAGACGCCGAGTCAAAAAACGCGAGCGTCAGCTGTCCGTAGCCAAACCAGCAGAACTAGTCTCTGATTCGTATTCACGCAGCTTCCGATAAAGTGTGCGCGAGGAGATTCCGAGAATGGCCGAAGCGCGTTCGCGATTGCCATCGGTCTCGTCGAGAACTCTCAGAATGTGTTCGCGCTCGAGCTGCTCCAGAGTCTTCGGCAGGCCATCCGCGGCGCGAGATTCTACGACGTGACCGGCACTGGGTGCGGGTTGCGTGGTGAGCGCCGGCATCTGGCTTTCGTCAATAATATCGCTGACCGAAACGGCCGCAGCTCGCTCAAGAGAATTGCGCAGTTCGCGCACGTTGCCCGGCCATGGGTAATCCTTCAGTTTGCGCCGCGTCTCGGGTGCGATGTCCAGCTTCGGTCGATTGAAGCGTTCCCGATAGATCGCCAGGAAGTAATCGATGAAACGCGAAATGTCTTCGCGGCGCTCACGAAGCGGCGGCACGTGCAGCGACACGACATTCAAACGGTAATACAAATCTGCGCGAAAGCGTTGCTGCTCGACCTCGCTGGAAAGATCTCGATTTGTCGCGGCGATGATGCGCACGTCGGCAAGTTGGTCTCGCGTCGAACCAACTCGCCGGAACCGGCCTTGTTCGAGAAAGTGCAGCAACTTGACCTGCATCAAAAGCGGCAAATCACCAATTTCGTCGAGGAACAGGCTGGAGCCATCAGCGGCCTCGAGCAATCCGCGTCGCAATTGACTTGCGCCGGTGAACGCGCCGCGCTCATGCCCAAAAAATTCAGACTCAAACAGTGTTTCCGGCAAGGCCCCGCAGTTGACGGTGATGATCGGGTTGGCCGCACGCGGACTCTTTGAATGGATGAAACGGGCCAACACATCTTTTCCGGTTCCCGATTCGCCGGTGAGCAGGATGGTCGAAGCAGTCTGCGCCGCCGCCTCTGCCTGCTTGATAACGGCGGCCATTGACGAGCCTTCATCGATGACGGCAAGCGGTTCCTCGCTGACGCCGGCCGGCCGCGAGACTGATCGCAGAGACGCGTTCTGCTTGACCAGCCGGCGCTTCTCGTCAGCTTTGTGCAGCACTGCTTCCATTTCGTCGAGCGTCGCCGGCTTCGTCAGGTAATCATAGGCGCCATGACGCATCGCTTCGATCCCGGTCTGAAGCGATGTATCCGCGGTCAGCATGATAACTTCGGGCGGGTCTTCAAGTTTTCTGATTTCCCGCAAAGCTTCGAGACCGGACATGTCGGGCATGCTTATGTCCAGCAGCACGACGTCGTAATCGGTGTCGCGCAATGCCTGTAAGGCCGCGCGACCGCCGGCTGCGGGGCTGGCCTCGAAATCAGAACGCGCGAGTTGCTCGGTCACCAGTTTCCGCAGCAAGTTGTCATCGTCCACTACTAAGACGCGAATCTTTCGGCTCATAATTTACTGTTCCGGGGCTTGCCGGGGTATCCAGATTCGGAAGGTGCTGCCGGCGCCGGGCTTGCTCTCGACGGCTAACCCGCCGCGCAGCGATTCGGCCAGCGTCGCGCTAATCGGAAGCCCAAGTCCATAACCTTTGCCGGGACCTTTGGTGCTGAAGAACGGATCGAAAATCTTGGCCAGGACATCAGCAGAAATGCCGGGACCCGTATCTTTGATTTCAATGACGGCGCGAGCAGCCTCGCGTCGGGTCGACACTGTGATCAGACCTTTGTCATCGCCGATGGCATCGACGGCGTTACTGAGAAGATTGTCGAGGATCTGCATGAGCATCGCCGCATCAGTGGCGACTTCACCAATGCCTTCATCCAGGTGCATGGCAATTTCCACGGTGCCGGCGCCACGTTGTAACGCGCCGCGGGCGCACTGCTTGGTGATCTGATTGATGTCGCACAACGCGCGCTTGGCCTGACGCTGCCGGGTCAGGTCGAGCAGGCCGCGCGTGATTTCTTTGCAGCGCAATGCCTGACGAACGATCTCTTCCAGATAATATTGCCATTGCACATCTTCGGGCAGGTGCTGCGCAATATTCTCACGACGCAGGTCGCGCATGATGGCCTCGGCACAAGTGGTAATCGCGGCCATCGGGTTGTTGACTTCGTGCGCCACGCCGGCGGCTAATTGTCCGACACTGGCCAGGCTGCGAGAGCGGCTCAGTTGGTCCTGCATCTCCGACAGGCGCGTCACATCGTTCCAGGTCACCACACTTACCGATTCGCCGTCGGGTTTTTTGATCGGAAAGATCG
>DATANL010000019.1:0-5408 GCA_036266295.1 Pyrinomonadaceae bacterium
GCTGTTCTGGCGCGAATGCTGGTTGGAAAGGGTCCACGAATCCTGAGAAGAAACTATGCATTCGGTGCTGGTCTATCACACGATTGATGAAGTTGAAGGACGGGCGATTTGTCCTGAAATGATCTCGCCTCGTCGCTTCGAACAGCAACTCAACTGGTTGTCGCGCCGGCGGCGGGTCGCACCGTTGGTCGACACGCTCGCGAATAAAAATAGTTTGGTGGCGCTCACGTTTGACGACGGTTATCGCGACAACCTGACGACCGCGTTGCCGCTGATGGAGAAGTATTCAATGCCGGCCACGATTTTTGTGGTCGCGGGCTTTGTTAATCGTGAGGGCTATCTTTCTGCAGCCGAGTTGCGGGAAATCGCGAAGCATCCGCTGGTGACGATCGGATCGCATGGTCTCTGGCATCGCAATTTTAATGAACTCTCGGAAACCGAGGCGCGGTTTGAATTGACTGAATCGCGGCGCGCGTTGGAATCGATCATAGATCGGAAAGTCGCATTGATGGCCTGGCCGTACGGCGAGTGCAGCGCGCATTTAGAACAGCTCAGCGCCGAGTCAGGATTCGCGGCGTCGTGGTCGGTGTGGAAGGGAACCAACGGCCGGCATTCGCGTTGGCGCGTGCCTTTGGGCGCACGCGACAAGTTAATTCGCTTCGTAGCGAAAGCTTCGGGTGTTTACGCGTTGACCGAAGCCCGGTTGCATCGCTATCAGGAACGCGCGCGGCGCGATGATGCAAAAAAGGAAACCGGACCAGCGTTTGGCAATGCGACATTGAGTGCGGAGGGCGAGTAGCGCCGGATGAAACCTGAGACCTTTCAATCTCCAATCAAAGTACTGCGCGTCGCGCACGCCAGCCTGACGCCGGCATTGCGACAGCGAGAGCGCGCGATGGTCAGATTGTTTCCCGACATCAAACTGGAGGTCGTGACGACGACGCGTTGGCACGAAGCCGGCGTCGACGTCGACGCTCTGGATGACGATCTCTTTCCGGTAGTAAAGGCTCGCCCGCTCTTCTCGAAACACATTCAATTATTTGCTTACGATCCGCGGCCGATAATCTCGGCGCTGCGCCGGCATCGACCGCAGTTGATCGATCTGAATCATGAACCTTACAGCATTGCCTGCGCCGAAGTGCTGACGCTGTGCCGATGGTTTGCGCCGCGCGCCGTCGTCACGATTCAGACTTGCCAGAATATTTTCCATCAATATCCCCCGCCTTTTAGTTGGTTCGAGCGCCGCGCGCTGAAGCGAGCCGGCACCGCGAGCATTTGCAGCGACACTGTCCGCGACGTGCTTGTCGCGAAGGGTTTTAAAAAACCCGTGGCCGTAGTTCCGTTCGGCGTAGATGTCCAAGCGTTTACGCCGCGAAGAATTACTCGCCAGGTTGATGAGCCGCCTACCATCGGTTTTGTCGGCCGGATGCTGCCAGGCAAAGGCTTGACGATGTTGGGGAAGGCGTTGGCGCTGCTGCGTTCTGAAAAATGGAAGGCCCTGGTGGTTGGCGATGGTCCGGAGCGTGCCGAGTTTGAAAGCATCCTGCGCGCACATTCGTTGTTGGATCGGGTCCGCATCACCGGCGCGATTAGTTTCGATCAGATTCCCGAGTTGTATCACCAGATGGATCTGCTGGTGGTCCCGACTGAAACCACCGACCGCATCCGTGAACAGTTTGGCCGCGTGATTATCGAAGCGATGGCCTCGGGCCTGCCGGTGGTTGGTTCATCGTGTGGTGCGATTCCTGAAGTGATTGCCGGCGCGGGATTGGTGTTTGCCGAAGGCGACGTGGCTGATTTGGCGAACGCGATAAAGCAAATGTCGAGCGATGGTGCGCTGCGCGAACGGTGCGCGATTCAAGGCCGGGCGCGCGTTGAAGAGAACTATTCATGGGAAGTCATAGCCCGAAAAACTTACGAATTTTTCCGGCAGACACTGGCCGGGGCGCATGCGTTCGACAAAACGCACTTCGAGCGCGCGAACCGCGCAACGGTCCGGCGGTTGGATCGTGAAAGCGAGAATGCTCCTGCATAAAACATCAATGATTAAATGGGAATTATTATCTGAAGAACACGCCGAAACTATTTGGGACAAAACTCTCACGTCGTTTGACGATTGCTCGCCGTTTCAATCGTATGGGTGGGCGCAATACCGTCGTAGTTTGGGGTGGCAACCTCATCACTGGATCGCCTTCGATGAAAATCAATCGCCGGTGGCGATGATGCAGGGCTATCTGAGGCGTTATCCGCTCGGCATCGGCCTGGTGTGGAGCGAAGGGGGGCCGGTCGGCGACCTTTCGGCGTGTGATGAAACCTTTCATCAGGCCGTCAAAGAAACGACCCGGCTGCGCAATGTGTACTATCGATTTCGTTGTGACCGTCCTCGCAACATCGAGGATTCACTCCGATTGACTTCACAGTGCTGGTCCATGCCGTGGTCGCCGTTGACGACGAATTACACGATGACCATCGACTTGAACGTTACTGAAGAACAACTGCTGAAGTCGTGTGAACGAAACTGGCGTTGGAATCTGAAGAAGTCGAACGAGTGTGAACTCAGGTTGAGCCAGTGGACGCATCCGTCGGCCGCGGAAATTGTCGGCGCTTACCGCTCGATGGAAACCGTCAAGAACCTGGAAGAGCAGCTGTCCGAAACTGAGATTGGACAGATGCTGAAAAGCCTTACGCCTCAACTGGTGGTCTTTCGCTGCGACGATGCCAACGGCGAATTGGTTTGTGTAATGGGCTGTCTCGTGACCGGCGACAAGGCCTGTCTCGTCTTGTCGGCGACCGCCGCGCGTGGCCGCGAATTGCGCGCTTCATACGCAACCTTCTGGAGTTTGATCCGACACCTGCGAGACATCGGCATTCGCAACTTCGATTTTGCCGGAATCGATCCGGTGCGAAATCCCGGTGTCTATCGATTCAAGCGAGCGGCCGGCGGTAAGCCGATCGAGCTTTTGGGCGAGTGGGATTGGGCCAGCCGTCCGTGGCTGCGTTGGTTCGGCAATTGGGCCATCGCCAAGCGCAACCGCATCAGGCAAGCCGAAACGGCGCTGAACCGTTCGGCGAAGAAGAATCCGGCACAGCCGAAGGAGATCGATTCGCCCGCCCACCCCGTTCGTCAGTCGACGCTGATTGAGAGTCCGATGCCCCTGGCGAGCGTAAAGGACGCTGCCGCGTGATCATCCGAAGCGCAAAACTGATTTTAGTAACGGATTGCACGATCCTTTTGTGCACCGTGGTCACCAGCCTGGTCGGCGCGCGCGCTCTCGGTCCGGCAGGTCGCGGCGATCTGCTGGTCATTGCCCTTTGGCCGCTGGTGATTGCGATGCTCGTCGAGTTGGGACTGGTTAACTCGCATCGTTACTGGATGGCGAAAGACCCTGAGAAGTGTTCGCGGCTGTTTTCGAATGCAGTCATCTACACCTTGATCGTTGGTATCGGCAGTATTGCCCTCGCTGATGTGGTGACGCCGCATCTGGTGGGCGACCGCAGCCCGCGGGTGATGCTCCTGCTGCGTATTTACCAGGTGAACATCCCGGCCGCGTTGTTTTTAAATTTGATGCGCGGACTGCTTGAGGGCACGCGCCGCTTCGGTTGGGCGGGCCTGGCCCGACTGGTTTCGTTCATCGTGCAGGCAGTCGGCTTTGCCGGCTTGTGGTACTTCGGCAAACTGACCGTGGCCAGCGCCACCTACACTTTGATTCTCGCGCAATTTGTTTCCGCGGGATTGGCGACCTTTGCCGTCTGGCACCAATTGCGCCCGCGTTGGCAACCAAGCTGGGCTGAATTCAAAAACTCAATGCATTACGGCCTGCGCGACTATCCGGGTTGCGTCGCCGACTTCACGACCCTGCGTCTGGATCAGTTGATGCTCGGAGGGATGGCCTCAAGCGCGGCTATCGGTCTCTATGTGATCGCCGTGCGGCTGTCTGAAGTGACGACCTACGTTTCGGACGCCCTGGCGGGAGCGCTCAAGCCGGAAGTTGCCGGCGCCAGCGCGGACGACCAGGCGGAATTGCTTCTGGGCCGGACGCTGCGTCTCACGATCTATGCAAACGCATTGATTTTGATTCCGCTTTGGATAGCAGCTCCGTGGATTCTAAGAATTTTGTTTGGGGAAAACTTCGTGCCGGCTACCGGCGCCTTCCGTTGGTTGCTGGCTGCGGCCGTAGTCTGGAGCGCCGGCACCATCGTAATCAGCGGGTTGCAGGGCTTCGGTTATCCCGGTTTGAGCACTATTGCGCGTTTCTTATCTGCGGTAGTCACCGCGCCGGCGTTACTGTTCTTGTTGCCGAGAATGGGAATCGAAGGCGCGGCCATCGCGTCGCTGGTGGGTTACAGCGTGATGCTTCTGGCCGCACTGGTGGCGCTGGTCAAGCGTCGGCGACTCGGTTTCTGGCGGTATCTGCGCCCCCAGCGTGAGGACTTTCCGATTGCGCACCTGCGCGCGTTGGCCAATGTAAGCTGGGCCACCCTGCGAGGAAACGAAAGCTGATTCGGGAGAATCGATTTTGAGTGCCGCGGTTTACGAGAACCAAATAACTCCCCGCAAGCGCAAGCTTTTCTGGCTGGCTCCGGTTCAGGCGGCCAGCGCTTTTACTGTCTGGGCCATTGCCGCCGGCGGACAGGGGCTGCGCGCGTGGTTGCTCACGGCGTTGCTATCGCTGCTCACACTTCCGCTGCTGGTGAGCCTCGAAGCAACGCTCTTTGCGATGATGTTGTTCGAGCCGTTTCGCGGCCTGCTGCGACGAGCGCAGTATCTCATCGTCGAATATTCCAATCAGGATCCAATTCATCTTTTGACGCCAATCGTCACCGTGCTGGCGATGGCGGTCCTTTTGCGAAGAGAGCGGCTGAATGTTTTTGTCGCCACTCCACTCGCCCAATCAGTTTCGCTGCTGGTGTTGTTGTTTATTCTGGAAATTTTCAATCCACTTCAAGGCGGAATCGCCGTCGGTCTCTCGGGCGCGCTGTTCACGTTGTTCCCGGTGGCCTGGTTTTACTTTGGCCAGACAGTCAGCGATGCGTTTATGCGCAAGGCCCTCACCTTGATTGTCGTCCTGGGCATCATCGCTTCACTTCATGGTCTTTACCAGATGATGGCCGGCTATCCCGCGTTCGAACAATATTGGATCGACAACACCGATGCCTACGCGGCCATTGCTGTAGGCCACGTTCGCCGCGCCGTGGCGACCTTCAGCAGCGCTGAAGAGTGGGGACGCTACCTCGAATTTGGGGCGATCATCGCGTTCGGGTTTGCCGCCGGCGCGAAGCATGTGCGCGTCCGGTTTGCCTGGATTCTGTGTGGCCTGGCGTCGGTTGCAGCCATTCTGCTGAGCGGACAACGTACTGCGATCTTCGGAACGATGCTCGGAATAGCCATCCTGATTCTCCTGGGTGCG
>DATANL010000020.1:0-12303 GCA_036266295.1 Pyrinomonadaceae bacterium
CCGGTCTTGGATTTGGAGAAATGCCGGTAGGTTGAACCGCGGCCCGGACGCGAGGAGTCGTGCGTTCTCAACTTCGACGTCAGTGCTCCACCATCGCCCCCGTCGCATATTTCTTCCCGTAAGCCTTCGCGAAATAGATCGCCAACAGAAAGCCGGCAAACTGAATGCCCGCGGCAGCCCAGAACGTTCTCGTGATTGAAGCATCGCTCATCTTCTGGGGAATCCCGTCAAAGCCGACGTGCGCTACGGCGCTGTAGATCAGCACCGCCGCCAACGAAGGACCAACCGCGCGCGCCAGGCTGCTCACCGACTGCATCACGCCCAGCACGCTTCCCTGTTCGGCGGCGCTCGCGCTCTTTGACCCGAGGCTGGCCAGAGTGGGCGCCGTTAACGCCTGTCCGATCGAGGTGGCGGCGCCAATCACGAGAAACGTAATCAGTCCCGTCGCTGGTCTGACGAACGGGACGACGACTAAACTCGCCGTAAACAACAGCGACCCGACAATCACCAGCAGCGGCTCACCAAAACTCTTAACCAGCCGGCCAATGAATCCGCCCTGGATAGTTGCCGAAATCACGCCGACAAAAGCAAAGATCCAACCGGTGTGAAACGCGTCGTATCCCAACCGGAACATCATGAATAATGAAAACGACGCGGTCATCATCGAGAACGCTACTATCATTAAAAAATAAATTGTGAGCACCGCCGCCAGCGCCGGCCGGCGCAAAGCGGCCAGCAGTTGATGCCAGCCGCGGCCGCTGGCGGCCGACACTCGGGCCGGATGGTCCGGCGTGACGGTTTC
Source organism: Pyrinomonadaceae bacterium (assembly GCA_036266295.1). Lineage (GTDB taxonomy): Bacteria > Acidobacteriota > Blastocatellia > Pyrinomonadales > Pyrinomonadaceae > UBA11740. The sequence goes on from DATANL010000020.1 coordinate 803, forward strand.
CGGTAAAGCAAAATAGAGCAGCACCGTGTTCGCCAGCGCGAGTCCGCCGGCAAACAGAAACGGCACGTTGATTCCCCAACGACTTAAGATTCCGCCAATCGCCGGGCCAAACACGAAACCCAGGCCGAACGCCGCGCCGATCAATCCCATACCCTTGGCGCGATTCTCCTTCGTCGTCACGTCGGCGATGTAGGCCTGCGCCGTCGAGATGTTGCCGCCGGAAATACCGTCGATGATTCGGCCGACAAATAACATCCACAGCGTCGTCGCAAATCCGAGGATGAAAAAACCGAGCGCGGTTCCCAGCAAACTCACGAGCAGCACCGGCCGCCGCCCGTGCTTGTCCGACAAGCGTCCGAGCACCGGCGCGAACACCAGCTGCATGATGGAATACGAAGCGAAGAGAAATCCGACCTGTGTGGGAGTGGCGCCGAACTTTGTGCCTTCGGCATAGAAGGGCAGCACCGGAATTACGATCCCGAAACCAACCAGATCGATAAAGACGGTGATGAAGATAACGAGGAGCGGCGATCGTTTCATTGAATCAATTTGGAGCGCGCCGGCAGAGTTAAGTGGCGACGGCGCCTTGTATACAATCGTTCATCAAGCGCGCGGATTAAAAGCGGTGTCAAGCCACCGCACTCCAATGTAGTGACCTATTTTGGGCAAGCACATACTTGGCTAATCAAGATTCGGCATCGTGTCAGAACCGCGAGCGGTAGCGACCGGCTCATGAGGAACCTTCAGAAACCCAGCGGGACTTCTTGATCCGGTCGCTACCGCTCGCGGTTCTGACACAAATTGACGCCCGCCTCTAAATGAATTTGGGGCACTACCCACTCCAAAATTATCGTCCGCCAATCAATCGGTCGACTGATAATTGTCCGCCGCCCAAAATCAACAATGCCAGGGCCATGCCGAGGAATGCTGATGCCAACTCCATCCCTTCCGGTGCAAGGAACCTGGGCCAGAGAGAGGCCATGGCGGTTATCATCACGCATACGATCAGAAATGCCCCGACGCGCGTGAACAATCCGAGCAGGATCGAGATACCACCAATCAATTCGGCGAAAGCTGCGACGCCCATCCATGCAGCTGATGGACGCATGAAAGAAAACGGCGCCGGAAACGAAAGCCACTTTGCCAACCCCGGCCCACCGAATGAACCCAACACTTTTTGCGCGCCATGGCCGATGAAGGCCACGCCCGTCGCGAGGCGCAGCGGGACCGTCGCCCAGGTTGCAGATGTCGCAGTCAGTTTACGCAGCATCAAACGCCCTCCCGTGTCCTTTGATTGAGACCAGACTATAAATCTGTTTTGAGTCGCGTGCTAGTGGGTGTCAGAACCGAGAGCGGTAGCGACCGGATCAATTGATTCGATTAGGGTCACTTGATCCCTCTCTACCGCTCAGGGTTCTGACGCGAGCCTTATTCGTAGTAACATCGCTACACCCAAACAGTTATGAATAAGAAATTAATCGTACGGCTGTCGCTCGTCGTGTTCTGCGCAGTCGTGTCGGCGATTACCGCCAGCGCCCAGGCGCCGAACGCATCCGACATTTCGTTCACCGTTTCTATGCCGAAACCCTGGACGCATCTCCTTGAAGTGGAAATGCGCCTGCAGGTGCCGGCCACTTTGAACGTGCCGAATGAGACGAACTTGATCATGCCGGTGTGGACGCCGGGTTCATACCTGATTCGTGAATTCGAGCGTAACGTCCAGGATTTCTCAGCCGACGTGGCCGGCCGACCTCTCGAATGGATCAAGGTAAACAAGAATACCTGGAGCGTAAAGACCAACGGCGCGCGACAGTGGCGCGTCTTCTATCGCGTCTACGCCAACGAATTTTCGGTCCGCACAAATGATTTGAATTCGGACCACGCCTTTTGGAACAACGCGGCCCTGTTGATGTACCCCGAAGGGGCGATCGCCCGGCCCTCAACGCTGCGCGTGGTCCCCGCGAACGGCTGGAAGATCGCCACCGGGCTGCCGCCGGTTGAAGGCCAACCCGATACTTTCCGCGCTGAGAACTTCGACATCCTCTACGACTCGCCTTTCGAGGTCAGCAATTTCAAAGAAATCAAGTTCGAAGTGCGCGGCGTTCCACATCGCATCGTGATCGATGGCGAAGGCAACTACGATCCCGAACGCATGAAGCGCGACGTGCAGAAAATCGTCGAAGCCGAAGTGGGATTGTTCGACGTGATCCCCTATCACGACTACACTTTCATCCTGCACCTGCGCGCAACTGCCGGCGGTGGTATCGAGCACCTCAATTCAACTTCACTCGGATTTCAGCGCAACAAGTTTGCCGACGCCCAGGGTTGGCGCAGCTTTCACGGCCTGGTCGCACATGAATTCTTTCATCTCTGGAACGTGAAGCGCATTCGCCCCGACGCTCTCGGTCCCTTCGACTACACCCGAGAAAATTACACGCGCTCGTTGTGGGTGGCCGAAGGCATCACCAGTTACTACGGCGACTTGATGGTGCGGCGTGCGGGTTTGGTTACTGACCGGGAGTACCTCGAGGGACTGGCGCGCGACATTCAGGATTACCAGAACACGCCGGGCCGTCTGCAGATGAGCGCAGAAGAAGCGAGCTTCAATACGTGGATCAAAGAGTATCGGCCGGATGAGAATTCAGTTAACTCGCAAATTTCTTATTACGACAAGGGCGAGTTGCTGGGCCTTCTGCTCGATCTCGAAATTCGCCGCAGTTCGCATAATGCAAAGTCGCTCGACGACGTCATGCGGTACCTGTATCACGAATTCTATGAAAAGAACCGCAACTACACGCCGGCCGATTTTCAGAAGACGTGCGAGTGGATGGCCGGTTCAAGCCTGCAGGATTTCTTTGCGAAGTATGTTCGCGGACGCGATGAGATGCCTTACAACGCTTTCCTCTCCGCGGCTGGTTTGCAGCTGGAACAGGGTGGTATGCCTTTCGGCGCAACCGGCGATTGGCCCGCGAAGTTAAAGGGCTACCTAGGCGCCGATGTGGAAGACAGCGGCGACTTCATAAATGTGCGGGACGTGCGCGCAGGCTCGCCCGCCTACGAACAGGGGCTGAACGCAAAAGACAAAATCGTGGCCTTGGACGGTGCGCGCGTTAACAAAGAATCGTTCGAAGCGCGGATTGCGGCCAAGCGTTCAGGAGACATCGTTCACATCACGGTATTTCGCAACGACGATCTACGCACCGTCGATATCAAGTTGTCGGCAGCCGTTGACGCGCCCTATCGGATCATTCCGTCGAGCTCGCCGACGAATGAACAGAAACGGATCTATCAATCGTGGCTGAACGGACGTTAGCCCGCCTTAGGCCCGCACGTGAGATCGTCGAAAAGCCGATGCACAGACTCGCCAGATTATTCCTGCTGTTTGCATTTCTGATCCTGGTTCACTCGGCCGGGGCCCAGGTGGCGTCGGTTGAGACGGTGCAGTTTCGCAGCAACCTTATCAACGCTGCGCTTCCCTACAACGTCATCCTGCCGCCGGACTATCGCCGATCAAAAGCCACGCGTTATCCGGTGCTCTATCTGCTGCATGGCCTGGGCGGGCATTACGGCGATTGGCTCACGCGCACCAATGTCGCGGATTACGCGGGGCAGTATCGAATGATCATCGTCATGCCTGAGGGCAACGACAGTTGGTACGTCGACGGCGTGTCAGGAATGAAGTACGAGAGTTACCTTCTGAAAGAGTTGCTGCCGGACGTGGACAAACGTTACCGCACCATTCAGTCGCGCTATGGCCGCGCCATCGCGGGCCTGTCGATGGGTGGTTACGGGGCGATCAAGTTTGGATTAAAAAATCCATCGACGTTCACGTTCGCCGGATCGATGAGCGGAGCACTGGCCCCGGCGACCTGGACTGCAGATGATCTGAAAAACTTGAAAGCCATCTATGACTCGCTGCCGCCGGTCTTTGGCGCGGCCGGATCGGACGTGCGAAAGGCAAACGACATCTTTCAGATAGTCCAGGGAATATCGCCGGCGAGAGTCGCGGCGCTCCCTTACTTTTATCTCGATTCAGGGACGGAGGATTTTTTCTTCGAGGCAAATCACCGGTTCGCCGAGTTGTTGCGCGAAAAGAAAATCCCGCACGAGTATCGCGAGCTGCCCGGTGATCATAGTTGGCAGTTTTGGGACCGGCAGGTGAAAGAGGTTTTGAAGATTGCGGCTGAGAAGCTGCGAGCGACGAAGCGTTAGGGTGTGGGGGTTAGGGTGTTGGGTGTCGCAAAAGCTGGAATGTTTGGGTAGTGGTACGTTCTGCTCCCTCTCCCCTTGGGAGAGGGTCGGGGTGAGGGCCTGTGCGGCCCGGCTCGGAAAAGATTTACCGGGCTTTAGCCCGTTATCCGAGACGAGCCCCGAGTTGATTCAACGACTTCGATTCTGCGAAGAATTCTTTACCGCATGCGGGCTAAAGCCCGGCAGCAACGTTGTGGTGCAGTTTGCGCTCAAGCCCTCACCCCAACCCTCTCCCAGAGGGAGAGGGGGTCAAACTGTATCACTTAGGGTATTGTGTGCAGCAATAGCCCGTCGACTACACGCTACCCACTACACCCAACACCCTAACTCTCGCTATCTCATGACAAACTGAAAGTTCGGCCGTTGCCGATTTGCATCGAGTGGGCGCGTGCCCAGGATTCCCTGCACGATCATGAGTCGCGCATTCAGACGAGGCTCGGCCAATTGAAACTTTTCAGCGGTCCCGCGCGCACCTTCGAAGTCAACCTTGGCGAGCATCGCCAGCTCGCTGCCAAAGCGGTTGACCATCCCCACCAAATCGTCGTTGGTCCGCATGGACATCTCGCCGTCTTTGAAGATGTCGACTTCGAAACCGTTCAGCACCGTGGCGGCCTGAAGCAATTCGTTCAAGTGTGCGATGCCCGCATCCAGTATTTCGAAGCTCTTCTTGGGATCCAGCGTCGCGTAAGCGTCGGCGACTTTGATTTGATTTCCAAAGTCGTCAAAGTCCGTGGCGCGCTTCGAGACCAGCGTGCGCGCGTCGTCCATGAACTTCAGCGCCAGCTTCTGATTGTCCTTCTGCGTCGCTTTCGCCAAATCGATCAGGTACTTGATGCGATCGTTGTCTGACGGCAGGGCCGCGAGTTTCTGTTTGATCTCGTTCAATTTGTCCGGCGAAGCAGTGGTCGTCAATTTCTTGAAATCCACTGCCTGCATGATCGCGTTACGTCCATTTTCGTCGAGATGATTTGTCGCAATGTCGACTGCCTTGTCGATGTTACCTTCATCGATCGCTCGTTGTGCGGCCGTTTGATAGAGCCGCGATTGAATCTGCGGCGGCGCCTGGCTCGCGGCCGTCACCAGACTGTCGCTTGAGCCGCCCTGGTTCATCATCGCGCGCAGGGCATTCGTCGGACCCTGGTTGGCATTATTGTTGATGCCGAGGTCGGTCAATTTCTGCCGCACTGATTGCGCTCGGTCGGGGAGGTACTGATCGATCAAAGGCAGCATGCCTTGTAACGAGAACAGCAGCGACCGCGCGTTGTTCTGGCGAATTTGTGCATCGTCCGGCGGGTTCTGTTGTGCCTGCTGGCCCGGCCCGCGCTGCACTCGGATCGCGCCACCGCCGCCCGGACCACCGCCCCGAAGATTGTTGATTGGACCAGTGGAGGTCACCGACAACGCCGCCGTAATCGCGCTGTCCAATAAATCGTGATAAGCAGATTCGCTGAGCACCGGCGCGCGATTAGGATTCGCCGGCGCAGGTTGCGGATTGGTCGCTGAAGGCAAATTGGTCGTGGTCGCGGTGGGCGTACCCGACGGCACCGGTCCCGGCATCAGGAGATTGACTGCGACGCCGCTGGCCTGGCTGCTTGCCAACAAACTGTCCGAGGCCAGACGGTTCAGTGTCTTGTCTGAAAGCTTCTTGAATAACTCCGGCTCTTTCGTCTGCAGTTGGTTCAGGATGCGGCTCAGCGAAGTTGGAAATTCATTCTTATCCAACGACTCGATCGCTTTCTGATACGCAAACTTTGGATCGGTCCCGGCGACGGTATTTAACAGGAGCTGTTCGAGATTGTTCCCCTGCTGATCGAAAATGATTTGCGGGCGGTTGCCGTTGCGGCCCGGGCCGAACGCAAAGTTCTGCTGCTGTTGCTGGGGCGGCGGCTGCGTCGAGCGAAGTAGTTGATAGCCAAGTTCCGCGTCGTGTCGGCCGGCGGTCAACACCAATTCCTGACGCAGTTGAGTGAGAGTCACCATGTCGTCGCGGTCGCTTCGATTGACCTCGACCATGAGCTGACCAAGCATGGCTCCGGCGTCGGTCAATAATCCGCGCGCGCGCGGCGCGCTCTTGTCCCAAAGCATGTCGGCGGCGGCGATTTGCACGCGCAGCTTGTTCTCGGGCAGCTTCAATCCCTGAGATTCAGTGACGACCTGCTCGAGCAACGCCAGCGCTTTCTTTTCCAGCTTGGCCTTTTCATCCTGCTGCTGTTGCGGATCGGGAGACTGCTGCGCGGTCGCGGTTTGCGAAGTAGCGTCCTGCGCCGTCGCGCTCGCAACCGATACCAATAGAACCAGGAACGGAACGATTTTCTTCAACATTGGTTACTTCCTCGAAAGCCGGAACAAAGGGAAGATGTGCCCGGAAAATTACTGTTGATTAGACGGCCAAGCCGCCTTTTTGGTTACTAAATGTCGCGTCGGGGCTTCGGCAAATCATAGCACGCGACGAGCCATCGTCAGAGTTCACCATTGTAGTTCCACGCGCGTTGGCCGATGAAGTTCCGAATATACTTGTGACTTCAGGAGTAAGTTGCTAATTTGCCGAAGAAGTTTCACCCAAAGTATCAGAAGCTCGACGTGAAATAGATCAGGAGACAAAATAATGGATCAGCGCACCGTAACTCATCATCGCTGGAATGACATTCCCGAGGAGCCTTTATCGGACGTCCTCTCACGAAAACTCATCACCGGCGATCGCATGATGCTGGCCCACGTCTATTTGAAGAAGGGCGCCATCGTCCCGCGCCACTCGCACGAGAACGAACAACTCACCTACATCCTCGAGGGCGGGCTGCGCTTTTGGATCGGCCCTGACGAGTCACAGGTAATCGACGTGATGGCCGGCGAGGTACTGCAGATTCCTTCGCACGTGCAGCACAAAGCTGAGGCGCTAGAGGACACGCTCGACGTGGACATCTTCAGTCCACCGCGTCAGGATTGGCTGGATAAGACGGACGATTACTTGCGACAAAAATGATGTTTCAAGTTTCAGGTTTCAAGTTCTACGGGCGGGAATTTCGGCCCTGCTGACTGGATTCAACTTGAAACTTAAGACCTGAAACTTGAAACCTGACAATGGATCTCGGACTCAAAAACAAAGTCGCTCTCGTCGCCGCTGCCAGTCGCGGACTCGGCCGCGCCGTCGCGGAAGAACTCGCCAGTGAAGGCGCGTCGCTCGTCATCTGCGCGCGCAAACAGGAAACGATTGAACGAGTCGCAAAAGAAATCGCCGCCGCAACCAAGGCGAACGTCGTGGGCGTAGCCGCCGACGTATCGAAACCGGATGATGTGACGCGCCTGACTTCATCAGCCGTCGATCGCTTTGGACGGATCGATATTCTCGTCACGAACTCCGGCGGTCCGCCGGCCGGGCCATTCGAAGCTTTCGATCTCGAACAATGGGAAGCGGCGACTCGCTTGTTGCTTTACAGTTCCGTCAATCTCGCGCGCGCGGTCTTGCCGGGCATGAAGGAGCGCCGCTGGGGAAGGATTCTCAACATCACTTCCATCGCGGTGAAACAGCCGGTCGATAATTTAATTCTTTCGAACAGCCTGCGCGCAGGTGTGACCGGTTTCGCGCGCACGCTCGCAAACGAAGTGGCGCAGTTTGGAGTTACCGTGAACAACATCATGCCCGGATACACGCGCACCGAGCGCGTCGAAGAGTTGGCGACGATGATGGCGGTGAAGCAAGGCATCACGCCTGAAGAATTTGTCGCGCGTTGGGAGAAAGAGATTCCGATGCATCGTATCGGCGAGCCACGCGAGTTCGCCGCGCTGGCGGCGTTTCTGGTTTCTGAAAGAGCTAGTTACATCACCGGCACTTCGATTCCGGTGGATGGCGGGTGGATTAAGGCAATCATGTAGCGCGAGTTGGCGACTTGCTTCTGTGCGACTAGTTTTGGCCGACTACCTTGCGCTCAGAGCCGGTGTGCAGGTCATCAGCAACGGCCCCCAGGCAATCCGAGGCCACGTGCAACCAATGTAAGGCCGCGTACACGTGATCTGACGCCGCGTGCACGTGATCTGGCACCGTGTGCACGTGATCTGACGCGGCGTGCGGTTAAAAAACCTTAAGGGAATCGAGGGAAATCTTAGAATTATGGCTTGTACGCATTTAGACCAGATTCAGGAAGTAACGCCCAGCGCCGACGGCTGCGAAGACTGCCTGAAAATCGGCGACACCTGGGTCCACCTGCGGCTCTGCATGACCTGCGGCCACGTCGGCTGCTGCGACTCTTCCAAGAACAAGCACGCGACCAAACACTTCGAGGCGACCAATCACCCCATCATCAAATCGTTCCAGCCGGGTGAAGACTGGGGCTGGTGCTACGTGGATGAAGAGATGTTCGATGAGTTGTGAGAATCTCGATTAGATAAAAAGATCTGCCGGAACGTGGAAATATTCAACTGTTCTTTCTTCCCCTAGGCAGCTTGAGTCTAATCCAGTAATCGTCATAGACCGCGGCCGCACCCAGCGCTGAAGCGCTGGGCTATTCTCGATCGTCCGCCGCGCGGACTATGGAAACGCCCTCCCTCACGGTCGGGCTACTGCCCCGCATTCGCCGATTCCTCCAGCAACTCTTTCAAATATCCCTGCCAGATTTTCGCGATCGTGTGTGTGCCGTGACCGCGGGTCTCGTTGCTGATCGGAATATTCACAAACTTGCCGCGTTTCACGCGTTTGATTTCGCGTTCGATGATTCCCAGTTCCGGCGGATTGATGAAGTCATCGGCCGAGTTGACCGCGATGAGCGGCGCCTTGATCGATTCGAGTTTCGGCGCGGGATTGTATTCACGCGAAGCATCGAGTTGATAGATCAGATCGTTGGCGTCGAGCGCGGTGACGGCCCGCTTGAATCGATCGAGATAGAATTTTTCTGCCGCTTCACGTGTGGGAGCAGCGGACTGCCAATTCAGCGGCGCGCTGCCGGCTAATATCAGCAAGTCTTCCGCGGTGGTGAGTGACCGCATCGGTTGGGTCTTGTATTCACCATCCATCCAATCCGGATCGTTTTTAATCGCATCGATGGCCATGAACCGCCAGATACGATTGCGGCCGGCGATTTCAACCGGGTTACTCGCCAGCGGCATCAAGGCATCCATGAAATCGGGATACATCTCGCCCCAAACCCACGTCTGCATTCCGCCCATCGAAGTTCCCATCACCAGGCGCAGATGATTCACGCCGAGGCCTTTGGTCAGCACTTCGTGCAGCGCCGCGACCATGTCGTCATAGGTGTATTTCGGAAATTTCATGTGCAGGCCGTCGCTGGGCTTGCTCGATTTTCCGTGACCGATGCCGTCGGGCAGGATGATGAAATATTTGGTGGCGTCGAGCAGCTGACCTGGGCCAAACAGGACGTTCGCAAAAGTTGGATTGAGCAGACTGCCGCCGTTGCCGCCCGTGCCGTGACCCGCGAGCACCGCGTTGGTGGCGACGCCGGCGCTGTTTGTTTTAAGAGTGCCGATGGTGCGGTAATGCATCTTCAATTCCGGCAGCGTCTCGCCGCTGCGAAAGTGAAAATCTTTAATCACGTAATCGCCTTCGACGGGCGCGGGATAGTTTCGCTGGGGCTGATTCTGCGGTTGTGCGTATCCAGAACCGCAGATGGCAAGCACGAAGCAGATCAAAACGGACGGACGCATTGGTTGGGCTCCTTCAACTGAAATTTCGGCGCGTAGCTTACCACTCTTTGGAGTGCCGCGGCAGAGCGCAGCGCCGACGCCGCTTTGGATCGAGATGGCTGGTCAGTACCACCTGCGTAAGCAGGTGGGTCAACGCCCGTCGCACGGAAGTCGCGCCGTGATCCATCCGCTCACGCGGATGGCACTGACTTCATCGCCAGTGAGAATGATTTCAGATCCGGCTCTACCCAGCGATGCTTTGCTTCCGGCGAGGCGATCAGTTCTTCCGAATAATATTCGGCGATCAAACTCTTTTGATAAGTCGACACCAGTTGATTCGCCGATTCGCTGATCGACTCCCCCGAATCGGCTGTCGCGACAAAGTCGCGCACGACCATCAGCCAGAACAGAGTGATCGTTTCGTGATAGCCGGTCTTGCCGTAAGCGGCCGCCAACTTCCTGATGCCGGCGCGCAACTTGTCGGAGGCGATGTCGTAGGGAAACTCTTTGAGGTACCACAATGCGACCGTCAGGTGTTGATAGTGCCGGAAGTCCGCGGGATTGATTTCGCAGGATTCAAAACGCCGCACCAGATCAATAATCTCCTCGTCATCCTTGAACGTCGCCAACATGTATCACCTCCAAAAAAGAAACGAGGCGGATCGAATAATCGATCCGCCTCGCTTGCGTTTGAGAATGCCCGCCTGCTAATGCAGCCGGGTCAGATTACTTTGCGGCTGCCTGGGTGGCGCGCACCGTCAGGCGCGATTTATGTCGCGCCGCTGCGTTGCGGTGGAGCACGCCTTTTTGGACAGCCTTGTCGATTTCCGAAACCGTTGTGGGCAGCAGCGCGCCAACTTTGGCGGCATCGGTGCCCTTCAACGCACTCCGCAGATTCTTGATAGAAGTACGCAATTTGGTGCGATTTGACCGATTGACAACTCGGCGGCGGTCATTCTGTCGCACGCGCTTTTCTGCTGACTTATGATTAGGCATTCAAAATCTCCGTTACTGCTCAACAATAGCGCCCGCGAAATTCGCGAGCGCTGAAGAAGGACTATAGGGGTGCGCCGAAGCAGTGTCAAGCTGCCAAAGCCTCAGTCATTCAACCGCAATGAACGCAGAATCGCCTGAAACGTACCCTGATATCTCGAGTAATCATCTGTCGGGGTGACGGCGATCATGTAGAACAACTCGCCGCTTCGCAACTGCGTCGTTATGATGCTAATCACTTCCGTTCGCTGAGTCGCCTGGTTGACGTTATCAAAGGTAATGAGTTCACCGAACCGGCCCGCGACGTCCGTCCGCTGGTAAGTGCCGCGCGCGCGCATACTGTTACTGCTTCGAGTCAGAGAGTTAACGAACTCAGAGGTCGCCTGTTGCAGGTTTCGATTCTGGGTTTGCACCGCGCCGAAAGTCACTGCGTGCGTAAAGACGGTTCGGCCATTCGACGATCCGTAGGCGCCGTGCGGCGCATACCACAGGCCGTTCTGATTAACCTCGCTCCAGTTGTCGGGGATGTTGACGATGAAAGTTCCCTTGTCATAAGTCCGATACCTGGACGAAGGCAGCTCCACCGAGTTGCTGGGCGCTGCCGGATAATTATTACCGTTCGGATA
>DATANL010000021.1:0-5912 GCA_036266295.1 Pyrinomonadaceae bacterium
CAGTCATTCCCACCAGGTCTCTGGACGAAGCAATCGAAATCGCGAATGGCGTTCGCTATGGCTTGTCGGCCGCAATTTACACACAGGATGTGAACCGCGCCTTTCACGCGATGAACGAAACCTACACGGGAATTTTCTACATCAACTCGGCCACCATCGGCGCCGAAGTTCACCTTCCGTTCGGCGGCACCAAAGGCACCGGCAACGGCCACCGCGAAGCCGGCACGCAGGTCCTCGACATCTTCTCGGAATGGAAATCGATCTACGTCGATTACAGCGGCAAGCTGCAGCGCGCGCAGATTGATAATAAGAAAGCGATCGGCTAGGAGCGCCCACCTCGCTGGGAGCGCGGACGTCCCCGTCCGCCTTATGAAGCAGGGATCTCAACCGCTTAAGAAGTAAGAACGCGCACGGTAAGCGGACGAGGACGTCCGCGCTCCCAGCAACGGCGGGTGCGAAATCGCACCCGTTTTGTTATGGTTGCGTGTTCATGGAAACGTCGCGCATTCGCAACTTCTCGATCATCGCGCACATCGATCATGGCAAATCGACTTTGGCTGATCGTCTGCTCGAATTGACGGGCGCGGTGACTGGGCGCGAGATGGAAGCGCAGGTGCTCGACGATATGGATCTCGAGCGCGAACGCGGCATCACGATCAAGGCGCACGCCGTGCGGCTGGACTACAAAGCGCGCGACGGCCAAAAATATCTGCTTAATTTAATCGACACTCCCGGCCACGTCGATTTTTCTTACGAAGTCTCACGGTCATTGTCGGCTTGCGAAGGCGCGCTTTTAATTGTTGACGCGTCGCAGGGCGTCGAGGCGCAAACGCTGGCGAACACTTATCTCGCGATCGAAAATAATCTCGAACTGATCCCGGTCATCAACAAGATCGACCTGCCCGGTGCTGAGCCGGAAAGAGCAATCGAAGAAATCCGGCACTTCATCGGTCTGGAAACTCACAACGCGATTCTTACCAGCGCCAAAACCGGCCAGGGTGTCGCCGACGTTTTGGAGGCGATCGTTCGCGACGTGCCGCCACCGAAAGGCGATGTGGATGCGCCGTTGAAGGCCCTGATTTTTGATTCATGGTACGACTCGTATCGTGGCGTGATCGTTTTGTTTCGCGTGATCGACGGCGTCATTCGTCCGGGAATGAAGATTCGTTTCATGAGCGCGGGCCGCGACTATCAGGTTGATACCCTGGGCGTGAATCGCCCGCGACCGGCGCCGATCGATCAGCTGGGCGTAGGCGAAGTCGGCTTCCTGACCGCTTCGATCAAGACGGTAGCAGACGTGCAAATCGGCGACACCATTACTGAAACTGCACGGCCCACGACCGAGCCTTTTCCCGGTTACCAGGAAATCAAGCCGATGGTTTTCGCGGGGCTTTATCCCGTGGATACGAACCAATACGAAGAGCTGCGCGATGCGATGGACAAGCTGCGTTTGAATGACGCGTCGTTCTTTTATGAACCCGAGTCGTCGACCGCACTTGGTTTTGGATTTCGCTGTGGCTTTCTCGGTCTGCTGCACATGGAGATCGTGCAGGAGCGTCTGGAGCGTGAATTCGATCTCGATCTGATCACTACCGCGCCGGGCGTGCGCTACAAAGTGACTACCACAGACGGCAATGTCACCGAAATCGATTCACCGTCAAAGATGCCCGATCCGGGGCGGCTGGTGAAGATTGAAGAGCCAGCGATCAGGGCAACTATCCTGACTCCTGAAGAACATCTGGGCGGCATCCTGGCATTGCTGGAAGAAAAACGGGGATCGCAGAAAGGTTTTGAGTACATCACTGCGAATCGAGTGATGCTGACCTACGAACTGCCTTTGAACGAGATCGTGCTCGATTTTTATGATCGCTTAAAGTCGACTTCGCGTGGGTACGCTTCGCTCGACTATCATCTCGCCGGTTATTGGGAAAGCGATCTGGTGAAGCTCGACATTCTGGTATCAGGCGAACCCGTCGATGCTCTGTCGCTGGTCCTGCATCGCGACACTGCGGCCGTGAAAGGGCGCGCGCTGGCAGCCAAGATGAAAGAACTGATCCCGCGGCAGCTTTTTGAAGTCCCAATCCAGGCGGCCATCGGCGCAAAAATAATTGCGCGCGAAACCGTGAAAGCGATGGGCAAGAACGTAATCGCCAAATGCTACGGCGGCGACATTTCGCGCAAACGCAAGCTGCTCGAAAAGCAGAAGGAAGGCAAGAAGCGCATGAAGAAAGTCGGCCGCGTCGACATTCCCCAGGAAGCCTTCCTCGCAGTCTTAAAAGTAAACGACTAGGCCGCAATCGATTTTACGGCCAAATCGAATTCAACAACGCCGCCAAACGGTAGCCGCCCCAGGCCACGCGCTGCTCAGCATCTTTGATGCCCTGCTTCTTATAATCATTTGACGGGTCGAACGTAGATCCGGCAGGAACGCCGTCGTAGGCATCCTGCCTGGCTAGCTTGAAGCTTTCCTGTACCCACGATTCAAAGTTGGTGGGATCGTTCAGATTCAACCCCGAAGCATTGTCAGGATTGGCAGCGGCGATTTTCCTGGCAGCCGCGGTCACCATGGCCAGTGGCGGCGCCTTGAAATTTGGGGGCGGCCCCTCCTTTGGAAAAGTCTGGAGGCCACCGTCCCAATAACTGTGCAGGTTCTTGGCGATTGTGAGTTTGACCAGATTGCCACCCTGATCGCCTTTACCGTGAACTACTCTGGCCGCGCAGTGCAGCGGTTGATGAATATCGCCAACGAAATGAATGATAAAGCGCAACGCCTGGGCTCGCGCGTTGTCATCGGTGCTGTTCTTGAGAATGTCTACGTCCCTGGTCAATTCAGTGACGATGTTATTCGCGGCCTCGGTCGGTAATTGTGAACCGTCATCTGAAAAATATACGTCCTTGAAATGCAACTCTTTGAAAGGATCGAAAGCCTTGATGCCTTTGAGGTCATCAGCCCAGTGCGCGGCATTAACGAAGTCTTTGCTCTGGGCGTTGTATCCAGTCAGCTTCTTCTTGTCCTCGGGCGAAAGTTTTGGCGTGGTGCCGTTGGGCAATTTGACTTTGACTGGGATGGCCAGGAGCCTCGTCACTTCTGTTTTCGCGCGTGGAGTAAGTCGGCCAAATGCGATTTTGGCCGTCATCATGTGACCACCGGCTCCCCAACCGAACGACATGGCGGGGGTAAACAGAATCAGTCCGACAGTTAGTAAGACGCTGACACTCTTGAGTGAACGTTTGTTTAGATTCATCACATCCTCCATTGAGCTGCTACTGGTAAAGGTTGCCGGGAATTTGCAAGGACGCTGGGTGAAATATCACGAAATACATTTTCCGGCAACTCTTAACGCGCCGTCTCATCAAGATTTTCATCACTTTGCGATAAATTTTCATAAAGCGTTTTCAAATCATGAAAAAAGATGAGCTCGTGGAGCCGATCCCGTGCTCGACCGCGAGGAATCGTGTTACAAATTGACAACTGATGGTAACGAGTAAGGAAGAGCCGCGATTGAAACGGCCGACGAAGCTGGTAACGATCTTTTGCGACGGCTCAAGTCTCGGCAATGGTCGCGATGTGGCGCGCGCAGCGGCGGTGGCGTTGCTCGGTTTCAAGGGGCTTTGGCGGGCGTTCGGAAACTATCTGGGACAAGCAACCAACCAGCAGGCTGAAATCGCCGCGGCCGCGCTCGGGTTGGAAGCTTTAAAGGAACCTTGCCGGGTTACAGTTCACACTGATTCGCGTTACGTTATCGAAACGATGAAGGGCAATTTTCGCCGCAAGACGAACCATGATTGGTGGAAACGCCTCGACGAAGCGGCCAGCCCGCATCAGATCGAGTGGCAGTGGTCCCAGGGACACGTCGGCCATGTGATTCAGGAAGCGGCGGATAAGGCCGCGCGCAAGATCGCGGCGCTGGGCCACGTCGAACCCACCGTGTTGCAGGATGCCGTCGATCGGATTGGCGTCATCGAGCCTGATCAGGAATCGGATCTGTTCTGACTCAGAAACCCGACCGTGAGGGAGGGTGCCCAGCGCGTGATCCTCCATAACTTACCGTCGGCACCCTCCCTAACGGTCGGGTTTCTGACCTCCCTAATCGACTTCATGGCCAACTCTCGCTTTCCTAATCATCCGACCTTATAATCAGCCAACCGACTAACCCTGACGTACGCTTCCGTAGCGAAAGCCCGTGCTGGATCATCACGCCAAATCAATCAGGCATTTTTGTTTCGCGATGCTCGCGATAGCGATCGTGTCCCTGTCTCTCTGCGCGCAAACACGCGATCGCGGATGGGAATGGCAGAACCCTCTACCGCAAGGCAACGCCATCAACTCGATTCGATTTGCGCGCGACAAGCTGCATGGTTGGGCGGTCGGTTCCGATGGCGTGATCCTGTATACGAACGACGGCGGCTTTCGTTGGGATGCGCAACCGACGCGTCTGGTTAACAGTCTGAACGGGTTGTATGTGTTGGATGCCAGGCATGTGTTTGCCGTCGGCGCGCGTGGACTGGTGCTGGAAACGCGCAACGCCGGTGAACGTTGGAACACCATTAAGACGTCCGCGAAAGATCATCTGTATGCGATTACTTTCCCACCCGATGATCCGCGCCGTGGTTGGGCCGTCGGCACTTACGGTTGCATTTTGACGACGAACGATGGCGGACTCTCGTGGTCGACGCAGAAGAGCCCGACGCGCGCTCATCTCTATTCCGTTTCGTTCGCCAACAAGAACGTGGGACTCGCCGCTGCGGACCGCGGTCTCATCCTGCGTACCAGCGATGGCGGCAAGCATTGGAAAGAAGTCGTCCGCATTTCGTCTCTGCCCTTCACCGGTGTCGCATTTCTGGGCGAGGAGCGGGCGGTCGCGGTGGGATACGGCGGCCGCGTGCTGCGTAGCGAAGATGCCGGCGCAACCTGGGAGCCGGTTGAAATTCTGATGACTGAAGATTTGCTCTCGGTCTATTTCGCCGACCCGCAGCATGGATGGATTACCACGAACAACGGCACGATTCTCAGCACGAGCAACGGCGGCAAGCTCTGGCTCCCGACGAGCGTCAAAACCGCTCCCAGGTTAGTGACCGTTTTCTTTGCTGATGCGGATACCGGCTGGACGGCCGGCAATGATGGTTTGGTGCTGCGCAGTGACGACGGCGGCAACGGATGGTTGCGTTTGACTGAAGGCAGCCGCGACAGTCTCGCTGATATTTTCTTTCTCGATAGCACGCATGGCTGGGCCGTCGGCGCGCGCGGAAAGATCCTCTCGACGCGATCCGGCGGAAAGACATGGACGCCGCAAATCTCGGGGACCAGCGTGCATCTCGATGCGGTCACCTTTGTTGATGAAAAGAACGGCTGGGCCGTCGGCGATCAGGGAACCATTCTGCATACGGACAACGGCGGCTCGATCTGGTTCAAGCAGCAAGCCGACACGGTGCAGCATCTGCTCGGCGTCTGTTTTCTGAATGACAAGCTGGGCTGGGCCGTGGGCGCCAGCGGCTACATGTTGAAGACAGAAGACGGCGGGCAAACGTGGCAGACTCAAGCGGCGGTCACGAAAGCATGGCTCGAGGACGTGAAGTTCACGGACGAGCAGCATGGCATCGCAGTCGGTTCCGGCGGCGCAATCATGCGCACGGAAGACGGCGGCGTCACCTGGAAAGACATCTCGGTGAATCTGAAGGAATGGCTGCACGCGGTCGCGTTTGCCGACGGCGCGCGCGGCTTCATTGTCGGTGAACGCGGGCTGATTCTGCGCACCGACGACGGCGGCAAGACCTGGAAAGATTCAGAAACGAATGTGAAGACAAACCTGTTCGCGATCGCGCTGGCTTCGCGTGACGACGCTCTCATCGCCGGTGATCAGGGAGTCGTCTTAGCGACCAACGACGGCGGCGTGACCTGGCAGACGCAAACC
>DATANL010000022.1:0-4347 GCA_036266295.1 Pyrinomonadaceae bacterium
ATCGACCAACGCCGATGTCTGGATCGTGCCGGTGCGCGGCGGCGCGGCGAAAAATATCACCGTGGCGAACAAAGGCTACGACGGTTCGCCCCAATACTCACCCGATGGCCGTTACCTCGCGTATCGCTCGCAGGTGACGCCGGGTTATGAAAGCGATCGCTTTCGTCTCATGCTTTACGATCTGAAGACGAATCAAACCAAATCGATCAGCGAGTCGCTCGATTCGTGGGTCGATGAATTTGCTTTCAGTCCGGACAGCAAGACGATTTATCTGACTGCCGAAGAACGCGGCCGGGCGCCCATCTATACGGTCCCCGTCGGCGGCGGGCCAATCAAAACATTGATCAGTGGCGAAGGGTTCAACAGCGACGTCCATCCGACGAAGGACGGACATGCGCTGGTGTTCGCGCGCAGCAGCAACGTGAAGCCTACGGAAATCTATCGCGCGAATGCGGACGGGACGGGCGCAACCGCTTTGACCACGACGAACGATGCGTTCATCTCTGCATTCAAACTTCAAAGACCTGAGGAAGTGACCTGGACCGGCGGCGCGGGCGCCAAGGTATCTGGTTGGATCGTCAAGCCCGCGAATTTCAATCCACGACGCAAGTATCCGCTCGTCGTTTTGATTCACGGTGGGCCGCAGGGAGCGTGGAATGATAACTGGGGCTTTCGTTGGAACCCACAAATCTACGCAGGCGATGGTTACGTTGCGTTCCTGCCGAATCCACGCGGCTCAACCGGTTATGGCCAGCAATTCGTGGCCGACATTTCCGGTGACTGGGGCGGTAAGGTGTTCACCGATATCAGCAACGGCGTGGCGATGATGGCGAACCAGCCCTACATCGACAAGAACAAGATCGGCGCGGCCGGCGCGAGCTACGGCGGTTACATGATCGATTGGATCGAAGGTCACAACAACGATCCGCGATTCACTTACAAAGTGCTGGTCTCGCACGACGGTGTTTACAACCTGACTGCGATGTACGGCGCGACCGAAGAGCTCTGGTTCCCCGAATGGGAATTCAAGGGCACACCCTGGACCAACAAAGAGATGTATGAACGCTGGTCGCCGCACAACTTTGTGCAGAACTTCAAGACACCGATTTTGATCATCACGAACTCACTTGATTATCGCGTGCCGGAAGGCGAAGGCCTGCAATTGTTCACCGCCGTGCAGCGCATGGGAGTAGAATCGAAGCTGGTCGATTTCCCCGATGAAGGTCACTGGGTGGGCAAGCCCGCCAACTCAGCGTTCTGGCACAACACGGTGCTCGATTGGTTGGATAAGCATTTGAAGTAGCGCAAATCTCCCTCTCCCTTTGGGAGCGGGGTTGGAGTGAGGGGGCGAAGCTAGCGCGCACAGTAAGCCCTCACCCATACCCTCTCCCAGAGGGAGAGGGAAGAACGGAGCTCTCCCGATGCCCGGTTGGCTGAAAGCCTTACTCATCACTGCGATCGTCGTGGTCATCCTGATCGTCGGTGTGGCCGGCGCCGGATACTTTTGGTGGGTCAGAAACAGGGACTCGCTGAAGGCGAATGCCAAAGAGGTAGCCGCTGAAGGCCGCGAGTTTGGTCAGACCAACGACAACCAGGCCTGCGTCGATGAGACTTTCTCGCGTTACAAGAAGGCCCCCGGTTTCTTCAATGCGCTTAACTACGCCCAATTCATGAGCAAGTGTCTCGAGGCGAGCCGTCCGACGCCGGGGTTTTGCGACGACGTGCCCGTCGGCAAGATGGTCGAATTGATGAAGTGGCGCGAGTCGCAATGTAGTCATTACGGCGTGCCGAACGATCAGAAATGTCAGCAGTTGTTATTTGGGGAACTCATGTTCTGTGGAGACAAGCAGCGAGCCGGAAAAGCAGGCGAAGACTGAACAGGGTTTCCGATTTAATTCTGAATATCGCTGTTGGAGGTTGCTATGCCAGGCTGGGTTAAAGCTTTGCTCATCGTCGCGATCGTCGTCGTGGTCCTGGTCGTGGGAGTGGTCGGCGTGGGCGTCTTTTACGTCATGAGAAACAAAGACGCCTGGCTGGCCCGCGGCAAAGAAGTCACGGAAGAAGGAAGAAACTTCGGCCGCACGACCGACAACCAGGGATGCGTCGACGAAGGACTCAGCCGGTACAAGAAAGAGCCGGGCTTTACCAGTATCATCACCAACTCGCTCTTCATGCGCATGTGCCTGGAATCGAGCAAGCCTACTCCCGGTTTCTGCGAGCAGGTTCCGAAGCAGACAGAATTCATGAAATCTGCGGAATGGAAGCTGAAGCAATGCCGGCAGGCGGGACTGCAAACCGACAGCAATTGTCAGAATTTATTTACCCCCGTTCAGCAATTTTGCGAAACCCCCTACCAGCGGACGCGTGATAATAATTCGAACAACGAATGAATCGCGTGGGAGGTTTTAGCAGATGACTGCTCGCGCCCGAAAGATCATCATCGCGCTGGCCGTAGTAGCGCTCTGCGTATTGTTCGCTTTCGGAGTCATGGTCGGCGCCGCAGTAGTTGGCTATCGGGCAGCGATGCGCGCGGGGTATGAAGCCGCGACAATTCAGAACCTCAAAACCATCGCTGCGAGCGAGGCCCGGTACTTTGTTACCCACAACCGTACTTTTGGGACGTTGGACCAGTTGATAAAAGAGCAGGAACTCAGTCGGAAGTTTAGCGGTGATCGGGTCGTCGCCGACGGATACGTTTACGGGCTGACGCTGGCGCCGCAGCCGGATGGTTCCGCGTGGTACAAGATCACTGCCGACCCGAACACGTGGGGTGATGCATCCGGAGCAAAGCACTTTTATTTTGACTCAAACGATAATCGCATTCGGGTGAACCCCGACCATCAAGCAGGCCCCACCGATCCGTTTAATTAGCATCCATCCACTCGAGGGCAAATGAATCGCGAACACTTAACTGCGCTGGACCGAATGACAATTCGCAAGCGGCCTGACGGTCAGCCGCTCATGCATCAAACCTGGGGCAAGCTGCTCTTCATGCATTGGCGGATTGAAGAGAGCGAGCTGCGGCCGCTGATTCCCGAGCAACTCGAGATCGACACTTTCGATGGCACCGCGTGGATCGGCATTGTCCCGTTCACCATGTGGGACATTCGCGGCCTGCCGCCTTTCATGCCGGCCGTTCCCGGATTCAGTTCCGCGCACGAACTCAACGTGCGCACGTACGTTCATTACGATGGCGTGCCCGGCGTCTGGTTCTTCTCGCTGGACTGCAACAGCCCGGCGGCGGTGATGGCCGCGCGCACTTTCTATCACTTGCCTTACTACAACGCGGACATCGAACTGGACCAGCGCGGCGAGACTATCGCTTATCTGCTTGATCGAACTGAAGAGCCGCCGGCGCTTTTTCAGGGCTCATGGAATATCGGCGAGACGGTCCCGTTTTCGCATCCTGAGTCGTTGGAGTTTTTCCTGACCGAGCGGTACTGCCTTTACAGCGAGCGCGGCGGCGACCTTTATCGCGCGCGCATCTTTCATCAGCCCTGGCCACTGCAAAAAGCGACGATGAATAATTACCAGTCGACGATGATTGAAGCGCTGGGCGTGAAGACGTTCGCGGGTGAGCCGGTACTGCAGTACGCGGAAGAGATCGATGTGGAGATCTGGGGAATCAAGAGAGTGTGAGCAGCGCGACCGTTAGGTAGGGCTTCAATGAATCAATGAACCAATCAATCAATGAATCAATGCCGCTCTGACACGATGAACAGTTCTCGCGTGCCCAGGTTGTATGGCTCACATTTCAACGAACCGTAGAGATTAAGCACGTCGAATCCGGCGCGCGCCAGCATTCGGCGCATCTCAGCGACCGTATAAATCCATTCCCGCGCGACGCGCGTTTCTTTTTTTCCATCCTGTTCGAAGATGTACTCGCTGTCGATGCAACTCTCGTTGGCAAGGTAACGCTCCTTAACAGTCAACGACAGATCGTCCAACTCGTGGCAGCTCTGTTCTTCAAACTCGGGCAAGACCGACTCGGCCGCCATGCCTGTATGGATGATGAAGCGAGCACCGGTTTTCAACGCGCGCGCGACTGCCTTGAGAAAATCCTCGGTCGGATCGTGGCCGAGAAAGGCAAAGCTGTTTCCAAAGCAATAACCAGCGTCGTAGATGTGCTCACCTTCGAGCTGACGCATGTCACTGAGAATAAAATCAAGCCCCGCCATCGGGTCAGTACCTGCTTCATCAGCAGCTGGATCGATGATGCGACTCTGAATTGACTTCGCTTCCTCGATGAATTCTTCAGATATATCAACGCCGGTAACTTTCAGGCCGCGCCTGGCTATTTCAAACGACAAACGTCCATTGCCGCACGGTACGTCCAGCACGTGCGCG
>DATANL010000023.1:0-5800 GCA_036266295.1 Pyrinomonadaceae bacterium
CGCCACCAGTTTCGGGCACCGGCTATGGTGGTCCTATTAATTCTCGGCACGCTCTGTTGGTTCGGCATCGACGGATCTGCCGCGGACGGACCGCGTTCGGTCTCGGCGATTCATTCACGCGCCGAGTTCGATGTGCTCGCCGTCACCTATGACGCTGAGACGCCTTATGCGCTGCCGCATGTGCTGTTCGTAATTGATCGACAAAGCAGGAACCGGATCTATTACGTCAACACGAAGCTCTACAAGTTTCACAAAGATTTCGTCAACGGCACTTATTTATCGCTTGAGCGCGGGCAGGAATTTTTCGAGAACAATTATCTGAAACCGAATCGACGGTTCATTCTCGGAACGATCGCCTATCAGTCGCCCGTGCAGCAGTGGACCTTCGAATTTTGGGAAGGTGATCAGATTCCGGCAGACCAAATCAAGCTCGCCTCGACCGTCATCAACGACACCTTCTTTACACCGGTCGCCTTCAAGCCGAACTCGACGCGACAGGACGAAGCCACAGCGAACCTGGGTTTGAAGCGCGTCCTGCAGACTGAGATTGCCAGGAACCAGGAGTACCAGCCACTCAACATCGCTAAAGGACTCGGGCGGATTCACATCATCCCCAAACTCGATGAGCACGTCGAAATCGGCTTCAACGAAATTGTGGTGCTCGATGAAGTGCCGGTGCAATTGCCGCCGGTCGCGGGAATCATCACGACCAAACCGTCGACGCCTTTGTCCCACATCAATCTGCTCGCGAAGGGTTGGGGCATTCCCAACGTCTACATCAAGAACGCGCAGGAATTGCTGAAGCCTTACAACGCGCGTTGGGTCGAGTTTGATGCGCGCCGCGATAACTATTCGATCAAGCAGGCGGACAACGGCGCGCTCAACGAATATCAAAGGCGACTGCAACAGCGATATGACTTAATGAAGCCGCGCGGCGAGTTGTCGATCACCAGGATTGCCGCATTGAGCGAACAACGGGCTTCATCAGTGGTGGCTTACGGAGCGAAGTCAGCCAACCTGGGTGAGTTGACGCACGCTCGCATTCCGGGTTTCTCTGTGCCGCCGGGATTTACGATTCCATTTTTCTATTACAACCAGTTCCTGAGTGAGAACAAACTGGACGATGCCGTCTATCGACTGCTGAACGATCAGAAGTTCGTTCACGATCCGGCGTACCGGCGCGCGGCGCTGACACGGCTGCGCGAAACGTTTCAGCAGGGGAC
This sequence comes from Pyrinomonadaceae bacterium, assembly GCA_036266295.1. Lineage (GTDB taxonomy): Bacteria > Acidobacteriota > Blastocatellia > Pyrinomonadales > Pyrinomonadaceae > UBA11740. Next base: position 1,224 of record DATANL010000023.1, read on the forward strand.
TGTCAATGCGCAACTGCGCGCGGAGGTCTTGCGTCGCGCGCATGCCGAGTATCCCGGCAAGGGATTGTTCGCGCGCAGTTCGACGAATAGTGAAGACCTGCCGAACTTCAACGGCGCCGGTTTGTACACGACCATGCCGAACCTGAAGACGGACGAGCAATTGATCGACGGGATCAAAAGCGTCTGGGCGTCCGTGTGGAACTTTGAAGCTTACGAAGCGCGCGAGCGGGCCGGCATCGATCATTCCAAGATCTACATGGCGGTTTTGATCCAGGAAGGAATCAATTCTGAAAGCTCAGGCGTGATGATTACCGCCGACCCCTTCAACCGCCAGCCTGACGCCATCAATCGAGGTTCGATCTACATCAGCGCCAAACGTGGTTTGGGCATGCGCGTAGTCGAGGGGCAGAAGATCGCTGAGCAGGTAGTGTATCGGCCCATCGCGAATTCAGTTCAGGTGTTGACGCGTTCTGAAGAGGACAGCCTGCTGACGTTCGACGAACACGGCGGTATCAAAGAAATTCCGATCGGCGGCGAACGAATGGTGTTGACTGACGAAGTTGTGCGCCGATTGGCGACGGCCGCCGAAAAGATTAAGTCGGTTTTTCGCGGCAAAGATCAGGACATTGAATGGGCCTTTATGAAAGGCCAGATCTACATCGTCCAGGCGCGGCCTTACATTCCCGGCTGATTGTAGGGCAGGGCTTGTCCCTGCCCGACGCCATCAAGATTAATCGATCGGGCAGGGACAAGCCCTGCCCCTACAGTATGTCCATTTTCAAAGAAGGAATTCTTACGGATCGCGTCGCCTTCATCACGGGCGGTGGGACCGGCATTACCGGCGGCGTCGCTCGCGCGCTCGCCGAAGCCGGCGCGAATGTCGTGCTGGTCAGCCGCAGCATGGAGCATCTCGAGCCTGCGGCGAAGACAATAAACGATGCGCGCGATGCACAGACCGCCGCCCTCCATGGAGAGGCGCTGGCCGTGGCGGCCGACGTGCGCAAGATGGAAGAGGTTGAGAAAGCGATAGCCGCGACTGTCGAACGTTTTGGCAAGATCGATATCGTCGTCAATGGCGCGGCCGGAAATTTTCTGTGCAAGGCTGAGGAATTGTCGCCGAACGGATTTGGCACGGTCGTCGATATCGATCTGAAAGGCACCTTTAACGTCTCTCGCGCGGCGTTCGATCAACTGAAAGCCAATCGCGGACAGATTCTCAACATCAGTGCGACGCTTCATTATCTCGGGACGCCGATGCAGCTTCACGTCTCAGCGGCGAAGGCGGGTGTCGACGCACTCACACGCAATCTGGCGGTTGAATGGGGACGCTACGGCATTCGCGTCAACGCGATCGCGCCCGGCCCGATCGAAGACACCGAAGGCATGAAGCGGCTGGTGCCTGAGCCCATCAAACAGAAACTGCGCGAGCGCGTGCCTCTCGGAAGGCTCGGAATGATCAAGGACATTGAGAACGCCGCCGTCTTTCTTTGTTCTGACGCGGGCAATTACATTAACGGCGCCGTGCTGGTGGTTGATGGCGGGCACTGGCTGGCTGCGAATCGGCTGATCTGATTAGAGCTGACGTTCGGATTCTTCCAGCAAGGCTTCTAACTCTGCTATTGCATTTAGATCCTTAGGTCGACCTGCGGCTCGCTTGGTCAGGATCAGTTTCTCCAAGGTCAAACAAAGACATCTGACTCCATAAAGCTCTATGTGTCCGGAATACGGCAGCAGTGCCGCATAATCGCCTCCACCAGCTACTTCACCCAGTATGTCCAGAGCGCCCAGTGACGTAATCAAAGTAAAGTTAAGCCCGTTCTGAAGCGTGCGCGCGCTCCAATTGAAGGGCAGGCCCGGCGGCGCCCCGCGTAAGTAAGGTTGGTAAGGAGCTAATGCGGAAACTATGCGCTCCAGATTTTTAGACGAGCGGTCATAGACGATATCAAGATCGTAGGTCAGCATTGCAGAGCCGTGTGCGATGGCTGCGGCGCCGTCAATTACAATAAAGTCTACTTCCGCCGCCGAGAGAGTCTGTAACAGGTCAGGAAACTTTGTGATCATCGAACTTGCGGCCGGCCTTCCGCAATTCTTCAGCGAAACCCTGAAGGCTCATCAGGTTGTCGAAGCGCTGCTCTACGGTGAGGCGAAGGTTCTCGCGCAACAGGGTACGATCAATGTCTTTCTTATACGTCTCGATGACAGGATCTTTGGGAATCTGAGTTTTCATGATTTCCATAAAGTCATTATAGCCCTATGTCCAACTAACTCAACCTTCACTAGTTTGCGGTCCACGTCAATATTGATAATCTACAGACGTGCTCAATCTGACCCCTGCATCGTTCGAAGAATTCGCGGCCGAAGCGCAGCGCGGCAACGTCGTGCCGGTGGTGCGCACGGTGCTGGCGGACTTGCAGACACCGGTGGGTGCGTTTCTGCGAGTCGCCGGCGATGCTGCGCACGCGTTTCTGTTGGAATCGATCGAGGGAGGGGAGCGCGTCGCGCGTTATTCGTTCATCGGGGCCAACCCATTCATGGTGGCCCGCGCGCGAAATGGCAAAACCTCTGTCGATCGCAACGGAAAAAGTGAAGTCATCGATAAGCCGGGCTTCGAATTTCTGCGCGAATATTTCTCAAACAAACGCCTGGCCCAACGCCCCGGTCTCGCGCCTTTGGCGGGTGGCGCGGTGGGCTATCTCGCTTACGACGCGTCGCGATGGTTTGAGCCGGTGCTGGTGAGCAACAAACACAAATCCCCGGTTGATGACGGCGCCTGGATGTTTTTTCGCAGCATCATCGCTTTCGATCGCCTGCGACAGCAGATGGAAATTACCAGCATCGTCTTCACCGATGAAGTAGGAGACGACGAGGCGCGGCTGCGTGAGCTTTATGACGACGCGGTGGCGGAAACCGGGGAACTCGCGCGTCAGCTCAATCGCGATGTCGTGGTCGAAGATGGAAAACGAAGTTGCGATCAGCCGGCAAAGGATGTCGAGTCGAATTGGTCGCGTGCCGACTTCGAGGCCGCGGTCGATCGAGTGAAGGAACACATCGCGGCGGGCGACTGTTACCAGACCGTCATCGCGCAACAATTCTCAAAGGCCACCTGCGCGTCGCCATTGGCGATCTATCGGGCGCTGCGCGCCACCAATCCATCGCCTTACATGTATTTTCTGCGCATGGGAGACGAGGCGATCATCGGCGCTTCGCCGGAAATGCTGGTGCGCTGTGCAAACGGAGCGTTGGAGTATCGGCCCATAGCCGGCACGCGACGACGCGGCGAAACTGAAGCGGATGATTTGCGGCTGGGCGAAGAAATGCGCCATGACGAAAAGGAAGTTGCCGAGCATGTGATGCTCGTCGATCTGGGCCGCAACGATCTGGGGCGCGTGTCTGAATACGGCTCCGTGCGCGTCGAACAGTTGATGTTCATCGAGCGCTATTCGCAGGTGCAGCATCTGGTCTCGAGCGTGCACTCGACGCTGCGAAATGATCTGGATCGTTTCGATGCTTTGGCAGCCTGCTTTCCCGCGGGTACTGTTACCGGCGCGCCCAAGATTCGGGCGATGCAGATTATTGATGAACTCGAGCCGTCGCCGCGCGGTGTGTATGCCGGCGCGGTGCTCTATGTGGATTACGCGAACAATCTCGATTCATGCATCGCAATTCGTACGATCGAACTGCGTGATGGCGTGGCTACGGTCGAAGCCGGCGCCGGGATCGTCGCTGATTCCATTCCGGCGGAAGAGTTTCAGGAATGTGTGAACAAAGCGCGGGCGATGTTTCGCGCAATTAAACTGGCAGAGGGTGGTTTGTGATGCAGCGTTTGCAAAAAGAATCGTTCGTCATCGCGCGTTTACTCGCCGTATCAATCGCGTCTGCGTTTGGATTGTTAATGCTGTGCCCGATCGCGACCGCACAAAATCCTGCGCCGAATACCGAGACGCCGAAGAAGGCCAATTCGCGGCCGGCGCAAAATTCTCCCGCGAAACCCGATCCATTTGATGGAGCCTCGGTTGAAAAGATGGCCGGACAATGCGTGAAGCTCGACACAGAGCAGGGCTCAATCGTGATCGAGATGTTGCCGGCGAAGGCCCCCGAAAGCGTGCGGAGCTTTTTGAATCTGGCAGCGACGGGAGCACTCGATACCACTATATTTTCGCGGGTGGTTCCCGGATTTGTAATTCAAGGCGGCAATCTTTCAACCAGTGAGAAGTGGAATCAGCAGCTCGCCGATCGGATGGGGAAACGTCTGCCGGACGAGCCGAGCGATCTGAAACACGAGCGCGGCGTGGTTTCGATGGCGCGTTCGGACGAGCCCAACAGCGCGACGACTCACTTTTTTATTCTGGTCGGAGCCGGCCCGCATCTCGACGGCAAGTTTTCGGCGTTCGGCCGCGTGCGCAGCGGCATCGAAGTGGCTGACGCCATCAACCGCGCGCCTTCCGAAAACGAGACGCCTAACGTGCCGATACGGATCACTCACGCGACGGTATCGCCATGCGCCAAATGAAAAGATCTTTGCCGGCGATTGTGCTTGCGTGCGTATTGCTCGCGGGCGCGGCTTGCGCAGACAAAGA
>DATANL010000024.1:0-8284 GCA_036266295.1 Pyrinomonadaceae bacterium
CTCAGCGGAAATAAGGCATGCGTTCCTGCAGTTCGTGATCGATCCGCTGGTGCGGAAATTCAACAAAGAGATTTCGGCACAACGTGATCAGGTTAAGCAATTGATCGAGCTGCGCACGACAGCCGGCGCCACCGTGTCGCCGGATATCTTCATCGTTGTCGGCAGATCGATGGTCGCCGCGGCCGAGGCCCGCTTCGATGAAGCCGCGCGCTTGACCGAGCTGACCAACTGGCAAAAGCGTCACCTGCAACAAGCCAAAGACGACGCCGAGCGAAAATCGGTTGCCGCGCAAGCCGAGTCAGCCCGCGCGGCGATCTCAGACGAAGTCGTCGCCCGTCTGGCTGAAGACTATGAGAACGGCGCGGTGCTCGATTTCTTTTTCGCCGATCAACTCCGCGACTTTCAAAGTTCGGGCTTCGACATCGCCAACTTCTTCGCCGACATGCTGGCCGGGATTGACGCCGCGAAAGAGGGCAAGCGGCTGACCGAGGCCGCCACCGCACGCACCCGCGCAATCGAAGCACGCAAGACACATCCGCGTTACTCGGTTTGGTTGATTGATCCTACTTTTGAAGCGGGCGAGGCGGTGGATCTTTCGCGGAATACCGCGTTTGTGAACAAGCTCAGGGAAGTTGAAAAGCTCCTGCAGACTCGCAACTACGAACAGGCCGAAAGCGCGCTGAGGGCGATGTTGCTCGATTATCCCGGCGATGTGCGTCTGCTTTTCACCCTGGGCCAAACCGCGGCGCTGTGGGCGCGCGATACCACCGATGACGACTTGCAGACGCAGCGCGTGCATCGGGCGCTGGCGAGTTACCGCCTGGCCGTGGCGGCCGCGAGTCCGGAAACCGACAAGGGCCTTTTGTCGCGGGCGCACGAATCGATGGGTCGCATACTCGCGTTCCTCGATCAGAAGGACGAAGCGATGAAAGAGTTCGATGCCGCCATTAAGATTGGACCCGTAGCCGGCGGCGCTTACGACGATGCGCTGGCCGGAAAAAGAAAGCTGGCCCAGCCGTGAAGATTAATCGGGCGGATTGATCTTATCGACCTCTTTATCAATCATCGGGAACAGTCGCAGCCGTAATTTGGTCACCAGCTGATCGGCCTGCCTCACGTCCTCTTCAAGCCTGATGCGGCTTTGGACCGTCACTGCCAAAACACTCTCGATCCCCCGCTTCTCATTCTGCAAAACGCGGCTGCGGGTATCGCGCATTTCCGGAGCCCGCGTGCTTCCGATTCCCACCATCGAGCGTTCGATGTTTTCCGGTCGCAGATCCTCATCCATCTGGGTCAGACGGCTTTTGTAGGACGTCTCTTTCTCAATCAGGTCGATAAGCTGCCTTCGCAAAATCTCGGCCCGCTGTTCAGCATGGGTCAGCAGTTCGAGATTCATAGAAATCCGCTTGAGAGTATCCGCTTCTTTGTCCTGGTCCTTTTTCTCTGGCCCCAACAGTTCATCGCTGATCGTCTGCAGCCGGTTGCTTAGTGTCTGCACCGATTTACGCAGCGCCGTGACTTCATTCGTGAGCGGATCGGTCACCGCGTTCTGCGGCGTTTGCGTGAACGCCGGGACCGCGGCCAAGACGAGCAAAGACAGGAAAAGCCAAAGCCTGAAATGGAACTTCATTGATTTTCCTCCTGGGCAGCTAAGACCGAGTTTGTTCCTAACCACGCGGTGGCCTGGGTGAAGTTCCTTTTATCATCGACGACGGCGAAAAGACAGGGAAAGTCTACAGCTTCAATGATTGCCCCGCCGCAAAGAAATCCTGCCAAAGGTCGCCGTGCTTCTTCACCAAAGCAGGTACATTGGCAATCGTGAAATCGGAAATCTTCACGCCCTTTTCAATCTGCTTCCAGGTCAAAGGCATTGAAACTGTCCCGCCGTCACGAGCGCGCGCGCTGTAAGCCGACGCGATCGTTTTGCCGCGCGCGTTCTGCATCGCGTCGACGTAAATCTGTTGCTTCTGTCGTTTGGCAAGCGAGCGCTCGGTGGTCGCAATCTTCGGCGCCCGCCGCGCAACCTCTGCGGCTAAACCATCGGCGATCGCCGCCACCTTGCGATAGTCGAGTTTCGGTTTCAGCGGCAGGTAGATGTGAATGCCCGACGAGCCGGACGTTTTGGGAAATGCCGGCAGGCCCAATTCATCCAAAACCGCTTTGCACACCAACGCGACCTCGAGCACGTTTTGCCACGGCGCCTGTTTCGGATCGAGATCGAGCATCAGGTAATCGGGCTTGTCGAGATGCTTCAACGTCGAGTGCCACGGATGCTGCTCAATCGTGCCGAGATTGACGAAATGCAGCAGCGAGCCGACGGTTGTATAGACCGAGTAATTCACCTCGCGGCCTTCCTGATTCACGAGCTTAACCGTTTTGATGAATGCGGGCGCGGTGCTCGTGTCCTGCTGAAAGAACATCGGGGCCTTGATGCCGCGCGGGTATCTCTGCAGAATCGCCGGCCGGTCCTTAAGAAACGGCATGATGTGCGAACTGATTTTCAGGTAGTAACAAAGCAGATCGAACTTCGTAAATTTCTCGGCGGGCCAATAGACACGATCGAGGCTGGTCAAAGAGACGCGCTCGCCCTCGACGTTGACCACCATGTCGCCCCTGGGGTTCTTCAGCGCGAGAAACTGCCTGGCCGTGATGTCGCCGCCCTTTCTTCGCGTGGTGACTTTCCGCTTCGTCATGAATCCGCTCCGCTGCTCGGATATTAACACTACTCTCTCCGTCCCCGCCCGACCTCGCTTGAGTGATCATGATCACGCAACCTGATCAAATTCTCCTTGACCACAATGCATCCGTTCGGCTACAGTCCTGATAATGAAAACGATTGTCAGAATCGTCGGGCTGCCACAATTTGTTAACAGAATCGGCGTTTTGGTTGGTTTGTTGTTAGTAAATAGCGGTCTTACAGTCTTTGCGCCCCCTGTAGAAGCGCAGCAATCGCAGGGGCACACGATTCATGGCGTCATCCTCGACCCGAACGCTGCGGCGATAATGGGGGCCGTCGTCACGGTCCAGGAAGTCGCCGGCCATTCGGTGCGGTCGGACGAATACGGCAGGTTCTCTCTCGCCCTTGCGCGCGGCAAATACACGCTGAAGATTGAAGCCGGCGGATTCGAAACCGTGAAGCGGTCCGTGACGATTGCCTCGAGCGACGTCGGTCCAATCGAGATCGTTTTGCCAATTGCGGCATCGACCGAAACGGTCACAATCAGCGGCGCTGACGGTCTTGACTACCGTGCCGATGTTTTGAGCAGCGCTACCCGGACGCTGACAAACTTGCGCGACGTGCCGCAGTCGATCGCGGTCGTGAGCAAGCAACAGATGCTCGATCAATCGATGAAGAGCATCGCCGAGGTCGTGAACTACGTGCCCGGCATTACTTCGCATCAGGGCGAGAACAATCGCGATCAACTTGTGATCCGCGGGGTCAGCACCAGCGCCGACTTTTTTCTGAATGGATTGCGCGACGACGTCCAGTACTACCGCGATCTCTACAACCTCGATCGCGTAGAAGTGTTGAAGGGACCGAACGCATTGATGTTTGGACGCGGTGGCGGTGGCGGCGTGGTTAACCGCGTGGCGAAAGAAGCCGGCTTGTCGAAGATTCGCGAGTTCACCGTCGCGGGTGGTTCATTTCGCAATGTGCGCTTGACTGGTGATTTCGATCAGCCCCTGAATCAGAAACTGGCGCTGCGCTTGAACGCAATGTACGAACGCGCCGGCAGCTTTCGGCGTTATGTGAATCTTGAACGGTACGGCGTTAATCCCTCGTTGAGTTTTACGCCAGACTCCAAAACGCGTTTGGCGATCAGCTACGAGCATTTTCACGATGAACGGCGTGCGGACCGCGGTATCCCGTCTTTCGACGGCCGGCCCGCGGACGTGGCAATCGACACCTACTTCGGCAATCCGGACGATAGTCATGTCCGCGCGTCCGTGAATCGACTGAGCGCGACGGTTCAGCGTCAGGCAGGACGGTTGATGATTACCAATCGGACGATGTTCGGCGACTACGATCGCGGTTATCAGAATTACGTGCCCGGCGCGGTTAATAACAGTCAAACCCTTGTTTCGATTTCCGCTTACAACAACGCGACGCGGCGGCGTAATCTGTTCAACCAGACGGACTTCAATTTCGCGATTTCCACCGGCAAGGCAAAGCATAACCTGGTGTTGGCGACGGAAGTTGGGCGGCAGCTAACCGACAATCTGCGAAACACCGGCTTCTTTAACAACGCCCTCACGTCGATTCAGGTCCCGTTCGCCAATCCGTTGGTCACCACACCGGTAACGTTCCGTCAAACCGCGACCGACGCGAACAATCACGTCACTACCAGGCTCGCCGCTACATTTATTCAGGATCAGATTGAGTTGTCGCGTCGAGTGCAGTTACTTGCCGGTCTGCGCTTCGACTATTTCGATTTGCAGTTTCATAACAATCGCACCCGAGAGAACCTGCGGCGCATCGACCATCTGGTGTCACCGCGCACAGGAATCGTGTTGAAGCCGGTCATGCCTCTGTCGCTCTACGCGAGTTACAGCGTCTCTTACTTGCCCAGTTCAGGCGATCAGTTCTCTTCCCTCACGTCGATTACTCAGCAGCTCAAGCCGGAGCAATTCACGAACTACGAGGCGGGCGCCAAATGGGACGTGGGCCGGAACCTCGCGCTTACCACCGCGGTATATCGGCAGAATCGGACCAACACGCGCGCCACAGATCCGAACGATCCCACGCGAATTCTGCAAACCGGCAGTCAGCAAACAAATGGTTTCGAAGCCGGGGTGCAGGGCAACATAACGCGCGCGTGGAGCGTCGCGGGTGGATACGCTCATCAGAACGCTTTCATTTCCAACGCCACCACGGCCGCACGCGCCGGCGCGCAGGTGGCGTTGGCGCCACACGATACGTTTTCTATCTGGAACAAATATCAATTGGCGACAAAGTTCGCTTTCGGTATTGGTGTCATTAATCGATCCGGCATGTTCGCAGCGATCGACAATGCGGTAAGGCTTCCCGGATACACCAGAATTGACGCGGCGATTTACGTACCTTTCTCCGAAACGTGGAAGTTCCAGGCCAACGTCGAGAACCTTTTGGATAAGAAGTACTACTTGAACGCGGACGGCAATAACAACATCTCGCCCGGCTCGTCTCGCGCAATTCGACTCGGGCTCGTTACTCGATTCTGAGGGACTAGATTTCCTCGGGCGGCAAATCGCTATTGGCCGGTCCGTTGATGACAGTCCCGACGGCGTCATAGCGCGAGCCGTGGCAGGGACAGTCCCAGGTTTTTTCGGCTGAGTTCCAGGTGACGATGCATCCGAGGTGCACACAGACGGCGGACATGCTGTGCACTGTACCGTCATCGTCGCGATAGACGGCGACCTTCGACAGTCCTTTGCGAATCACACCGCCTTCGCCTTTCGCAATCTGTTCGGTTGAATCAATCTCGCCGGGCGTCACGGCATCCGCGTATTGCGCCGCGACGTTGATGTTCTCCTCAACAAAATCCTTGACCGCACTCAAAGTCTTACGCGAAGGGTCGTAAAGATCGGTCCAGGGATTTTCGCGGCCCATGATTAAGTCGCTGAGCAACATGCCGGCGATCGTTCCATGCGTCATACCCATGCCCGAGTCGCCGGTGGCGATGAAGACATTGTCGGCGTCGGCCGGGTTTCGTCCGATGAAAGCCAGACCATCAACCGGCTCCATCACCTGGCCTGACCAGCGATATTCGATCTCTTCCGCCATCGGGAAACGATTGCGCGTCCATTGCTCGAGCTTGCCCCAGCGTTGTGCGCCGTCATGTTGCTGCCCGGTCTTGTGGTCTTCGCCGCCGACAATCAAAACGTCATAGTCATCGCCGTGTTCGGTGCGGATGTAATGATAAGCGTCCCAAAGATCCGCGGGCGCGTCCCATAGCAGCATAGTTGGCACTGACCCACGCGGGATGCGGGCGCCAATCACGTAAGTCGTATACGGAGCCTGCTTCGTATGAATGACCATGCGATCGTTCACCGGCGTATTGGTCGCGACGACGATCGCGTCACAGCTAATCTTGTAACCGCCGGTCGAAGTGACGTAAGCATGTTCCCCGCCTTCGATTTGATCGGCATGCGTGCCGGTGAAAATCTGACCACCGTCTCTCTCGATCGCCGCCGTCAATCCGCTCAGATATTTCAGCGGATGAAACTGGGCCTGTCGCGGAAAGTGCAAACACGGACCGGTATCGAAACTATCGAGCGGCGCGCGATCCAATCGTCTGACGGTAGTCAGGCCGGCGCGATGCGCGGCCGGCAGCTCGTCTTCGAGTACCTTCATTCGGCCGTTAGTTGGCAGAAACAGATAACCGTCCAACCGTTCGAATTCACAATCGATCGTTTCTTCGCGTACGATCTCTTCCACACGATCGATCGCCGCGGTATGACTTTGCCCGGCGAGTCGCGCGCCGTCCTCGCCGAACAATCGTTCCAACTCAAAAAAGCGATCGTCGAGCGCGTTCGTCAGATGTGCGGTGGTGCGCGCCGTCATGCCGCCGCCGATTGGTCCGTCATCCACCACCACAACAGCTTTGCCCGCGCGCGCCAGCAGATACGCCGTCGTCAGTCCCGCGATGCCCGCACCGATGATGCAAACGTTCGTGGTCGTGTCCTCGCTAAGCGGCTTCTCATTCGGAGTTGCGGCCGTCGCGGCCCAGACTGAAACGGTTGTACCTGAAGTCGGCTGCATACAGATTTCCTCGGCGTCAGTGGTCGGCATGATTACTTTGCTCTGCGACTGACATGCCATCAGCCTGCGCATCTTCACAGGACAGCGTTGTAATAAACAACATTGGCACCGTCTTGAATCACGACAACCACACGAGCCAAAACTTGAGATCGATACAGGCTACCGACGAACCCTGGTCTATCCAGTGCAGAGACTATGCTACTTACGCAGTTGATGCTGGCACGAAGCTTGTAAATATTCGGGGCAGGTACAAGGAGGAATTATGGAGAGCAGAGTTAAATCGCTAGGTCATCCGATTCATCAGATGCTGATTCCGTTTCCGTTCGGCTTGCTTTGTACGGCGGTGATCTTCGATATCATTTATTTGATCTGGGGGAATCCGACGATGGTTGTCGTTTCCTATTGGATGATTGTCGGCGGCATCATCGGCGCGGTCGCCGCGGCGCCGTTCGGCTTAATCGACTGGATTGCAATTCCGTCGAACACTCGCGCGAAACGCATCGGAGCTTTTCACGGCATCGGCAACGTGATCGTGCTCGTGTTGTTTGTCGCGAGTTGGTATCTGCGCTACTCGACCGGTGGCATTAATCCTTATCGGCCTTCGCTGGCCGCGCTGGCGCTTTCATTTTGCGGATTTGCGCTCGCGGGCGTGACCGGATGGCTCGGCGGCGAGTTAGTGGACCGTCTCGGGGTCGGCGTCGACAACGGCGCAAACCTGGACGCGCCGAATTCGCTGAAGGGACCGGTGCCGCGCAATTCACACGCGCGTGAGGAAACAAGATACAAGCACGCAGCTTAACCGGGGACGCAAAATGCCAGTTAAGCTGAAGCAGCTCGCCGATCAAACCATCGTCATAACCGGCGCGACCAGCGGCATCGGACTAGTTACCGCGCGCTTGGCGGCCAAACGCGACGCGAAGTCGATTCTCGTCGCGCGCACTGAGCCGGCGCTCGAGAAACTGTGTGCCGAGATTCGCGCCGGCGGCGGCCATGCTGAGTATGTCGTCGCCGACGTCGCCGATCCGAAACAGGTCCAACACGTCGCGGATGTCGCGATCGAAAAGATGGGCGGGTTCGATACGTGGGTAAACAACGCGGCGGTTTCAATCTATGGAAAGATCGAGCAGGTCCCGCTCGCCGATCATCGCAAACTGTTCGAGACGAATTATTGGGGTCTGGTGCACGGCTCGCTGGTCGCATCGGACCATTTGAGAAATAAAGGTGGCGCCATTATCAATGTTGGCAGCGTGCTTTCTGATCGCGCGATACCGATTCAAGGGACGTACTGCGCCTCCAAACATGCGGTGAAGGGATTTACTGACGCGTTGCGGATGGAACTGGAGCACGACGGCGCGCCCATCTCGGTGACGCTGATTAAGCCATCGTCAATCGACACGCCTTATCGCCAGCATGCCAAAAACTTTTTGTCGACCGAGCCGAAGAACCCGGCGCCGGTCTACGCGCCTGATCCCGTGGCGGATGCAATCCTTTATGCGGCTGAACATCCGGTCCGCGATCTTTATGTCGGCGCCGCGGGCTGGG